>PWTO01000258.1 GCA_003562815.1 Chromatiaceae bacterium
CGGTCCAACGGGGACAGATCGAGGTCGCCTTGGTCAATGGTGGCCAGATCCAACAAAACGCCGTTCAATGGTGACATAGCGGGACTCGCAGCAGGTGTTCAAGATGCCATGATCGCATGGCCAACCAGTCAAGTATGATCCTGATATCGATGAATCGAGGTCATGTTTCTCTCGCCACCTCTGACGTCGGCCGATTTGGGGGTACGTGTAGGGGATAGGCGAATAAGACTGACATCAAAGTGATTAAAAAGAGTAGGTTAAACATCAAATGCTGCTGATGATCGACAACTACGACTCCTTCACCTACAACCTGGTGCAGTACCTCGGCGAGCTAGGGGTGGAGGTGCGGGTGGTGCGTAACGATGAACTGTCGGTGGCCGACGCGCTTGCGCTGCGCCCGGAGCGGATCGTGATCTCGCCGGGGCCGTGCACGCCGAGCCAGGCGGGCATCTCGGTGGAGCTGATTCGGGCCGCAGCGGGCAAGGTGCCGCTGCTTGGGGTCTGCTTGGGGCATCAGTCGATCGGCCAGGCCTTCGGCGGCACGGTGGTCAAGGCACGCACGGTGATGCACGGCAAGACCTCGCCGATCCACCATGAGCACCTCGGCGTCTTTCGGGGCTTGGCGCAGCCGTTCGAGGCCACGCGCTATCACTCGCTGGTGGTCGAGGAGGCCTCGCTGCCGGTCGAGCTTGAAGTCACGGCCTGGACCGAGACGGCCGATGGCGAGCGCGATGAGATCATGGGCATGCGTCATCGCGACTTACCGATCGAAGGCGTGCAGTTTCATCCCGAGTCAATCTTGACCCGGCATGGGCACGATTTGCTGCGTCACTTCTTGGAAACGAGCGCTCAGCGCCCCAAGGTCAGGAAGGGCACCAGCACCAAATAGAGCACGGCGGCCGCTCCGGCGAGATAAAACAGGGTGCGCAACGGCTGCCGGATCGCGCGCTGTAGCGTGGTCTCGGCTTGGCCGGCGTGGCAACGGTCGGCGTATTCCGCTGCAAGGCGTGCCGAGCGTTTTGCCTGGTAGCGGTCGATCAGGGCGCGGGCGGCGGCCTTCTCGTTGGCGTCCAGCAGCCACAGCCCGGCGACACCAAAGCCGAGAAACCCACCGCTGGTCTCGTGGTAGGCCAACCCTCGTTCATCGAGCAAGCGCCGGACATCGGCGGCCTCGTCGTCATCGACGCCGTTGAGTCGGAAGATCAATACGGACATGGCCGCGCTTCCTTGACTCAGTGCCGCAGCGGCGCGAGGTCGTACTGCTCTGCGCGCAAGCGGATCAGCGCCAGCCGGTTGCGCGCCTGGCTGAGGTCGATGTCCTGCTCATCGAGCGCCGCGAGTCGCCGCTCGCTGCGCTCGAGCAGCGCGGCCAATTCGCGACCATCGAACAGCTCACAGGCCGCCTTGACCTCGGCTTCGGAGGCGGACAGCAACGTCGGTACCAGCTCGTCGGGGCCGATACCGCTATCGGGGTGGAGGAGATCGGCCACCAAGGGCTGTTCGATGAGCCGGAAATGGATGGCCCGGGCCGCCTCCTCGTCGCTCAGCTCTTGATGTGCGACGGGATCGGCCCCGGCATGGTGCCAGAGCGTCTTCATGATCAGCTCGATGAGCCGCTTCAGTGCCGTGCGTGCTTCGCCATGCTCCTCTGGCAAGGCATAGCTCTGCTCATACTGGGCTTCGAGCGCCTCTTTGAGGCTCAACACGGCATCACTGCCGGCATCAGGAGGCAGATCGACCGCGCGCTGGATCAGCGCGTGGAGGCGGTCGCCGAAGACGCGCATGTCGTCATGATCCGCCTTCTGTGCGGCGAGCAGATCCTCAGGCGGCACCTCTCGCGGCGGCCACGCGAACAGGGGATTCTCATGCCGACGTCGCAGATGGCGCTCGCGGCGTCCCGGTTTGTGGGTGAAAGGCAGTTCCATGGGGTGCTAGCGGCAATGGTGTCGATCTAAAACCAGATGCGGCGATCCTCGCCGGGTCTCAACCGCCGCGCAAACGGGCGATCACGGGCGCTGTGTGCGGGCGCACGCCCCGCCACAGCCAGAAGGATTCCGCCGCCTGTTCGACCAGCATGCCTAGCCCATCCAGCACGCGCGCGGCGGCGCGGGCTTGGCCCCAGCGGCAAAACGGGGTCGGCGTGTCGGCATAGAGCAGGTCGTAGACCCAACCGCCCTTGGCGAGACAGGCGTCAGGGATCGTCGGCACCTGATCGTCAAGCCCGGATGAGGTGGCGTTGACGATCAGATCGAAGCGCTGCCCAGCGAGGCTGTCGAAACCGCCGCCCGCGACCGAGGGGGCTCGCGGGGCGCTCGGACCTTGATCGGAGGGTTGACCAAACGCCGCAGCCAGCGCTTCGGCCTTGCTCGCGGTGCGATTGGCGATCAGCAACTCGGCCGGGCCGGCCGCGAGCAACGGGCGCAGCACCCCGCGCGCGGCACCGCCGGCGCCGAGTAACAGCACCCGCTTGCCGGCCAGCGCGAAGCCGTGGTTTTCGGTCAGATCGCGCAGCAGGCCGATGCCGTCGGTGTTGTCGCCATGCAGCAGGCCGCCATCGCGCACGATCAGGGTATTGACCGCACCGGCGGCACGCGCCTGCTCGCTCAGATCATCGAGCAGCTCGAACGCGGCGGTCTTGAACGGCACCGTGACGTTGAGCCCACGACCACCCTCGGCGACAAAGCGGCGCACATCGCCGGCGAAGTCGTCGGGATCGCCGAGGATGCGTCCGTACTCGATCGGCTCGCCGGTCTGCGCGGCAAAGGCGGCGTGGATCACGGGCGATTTGCTGTGGGCGATCGGGTTGCCGATCACGGCGTATCGGTCAGTCATCGCTCGTTACCGCTCAGGCGCTCATCCATTGCGCGGCTTGCTTGGCGTAGTAAGTGAGGATGCCGTCGCCGCCAGCGCGTTTGACCCCGATCAGTGCCTCAAGCACCACGTCACGCTCCTCGAGCCAGCCATGCTGAGCCGCCGCTTTCAGCATCGCGTATTCGCCGCTGACCTGGTAGACGAAGGTCGGCGCGCCGAAGCGGTCCTTGACCCGCCGCACGATGTCGAGATAGGGCATGCCGGGCTTGACCATCACCATGTCCGCACCCTCGGCCAGGTCGAGCCCGACCTCGTGCAGGGCTTCGTCGGAATTAGCTGGGTCCATCTGATAGGTGTACTTGTTGCCGCCGCCGAGATTGGCCGCAGAGCCGACCGCATCGCGGAATGGACCATAGAAGCTGGAGGCGTATTTGGCCGAATAGGCCATGATACGGGTATGGATGTGGCCGTCGGCTTCGAGCGCCTCGCGCACCGCGCCGATACGCCCGTCCATCATGTCCGAGGGGGCGACAATGTCGGCGCCGGCCGCCGCATGCGAGACCGCCTGCTTGACCAGCACCTCGACGGTGGCATCGTTCATCACATAGCCGGTCTCGTCGATGAGCCCATCCTGGCCATGGGTGGTGAAGGGATCGAGGGCGACATCGGTCATCACGCCGAGGTCCGGCACGGCATCCTTGAGCGCACGCACCGCGCGTTGCGCGAGCCCGTCCGGGTTGAAGGCCTCGCGCGCGTCCTCGGACTTGGCCGACAGCGGCGTGACCGGGAACAGCGCCATCGCCGGGATACCGAGTTTGGCGATGGTCCGCGCCTCTTCGACCAGCAGGTCGATGCTCAGGCGCTCGACGCCGGGCATCGAGGGCACCGGCTCGCGCTCGCCTTGGCCTTCGAGCACGAAGACCGGATAGATGAAGTCATCCGGCGTCAAGGTCGTTTCGCGCATCAACCGGCGCGAGAACGCATCGCGGCGCATCCGGCGCATGCGGGTGGTTGGATAAGGGGCGCGATTAGGGTGCAAGTCGGACATCGGCGGCTCTTTTGAGAACGAAGTGGTGCGATCGATTCGAGGATACGCGAGGGCCACTGGTCGACGGCCCGCGTATCGGGCGCTAACCATAGCGCACCCGGTCGCTCGGTAGCCAGTCTGGCGGCTGAAAACCTGTTACCGAGCGCTTGCGGTGCGCTGATGCCGATCCTCAAGCTGGCGGTTTTGCCGTTGCTGTGGTGCGATAGACCGATGGCAACGATGGAGAATATGCGATGCGCTTTCCTTCCGACCAACCGCCTTGCGCCGATTGCTTCGATGTCGACCACGACGGGTTCGAGCAGGCCGTGATCGAGGCCTCGCGC
>PWTO01000009.1 GCA_003562815.1 Chromatiaceae bacterium
ACGATTGGCGACGGCTTCAGGTGGCCGCACGGCCCTCACTCAAGCAGTTGCTGCTCACTGATACGGCCCGCACCGACCAGCTTGTACCCCCGCGCGGCAAGGCTCGGCGGCGACCCGCCACCAGGCTGGAGTAAGCGCTGTGTACTTGCTTGATACCAATGTCGTCTCTGAGTTGCGCAAACAACGGCCACATGGCGCTGTGCTCGCCTGGCTCAAATCGGTTGACGATACCCATCTTCATCTCGCCACCGTCACACTGGGCGAAATTCAGGCCGGCATTGAGTTGACCCGCGAGCAGGATGCCGAGAAAGCAAAGGAAATCGAAGCCTGGCTGGATCTGGTGAGTGGCTCCTACAGTCTCCTGCCCATGGATGGGCCGGCATTCCGTTGCTGGGCGAGGCTGATGCACCGCACCTCGGACACGCTCTACGAAGACGCCATGATCGCCGCTATTGCCAAGGTGCAAGGACTCAAGGTGGTGACGCGCAATGTCACGGATTTCGCCAGCTTTGGTGTCGAGCTGCTCAATCCCTTCAAGTTTCGCGCGACAGACTGAACGGCGGGATACACAGATCGGCCTGAGAATCAGATCGTCCACCCCCAACTCCCTCACGCCACAGCCAACCTAAGCCCCGGTGGACCTGCACCTCGGCGCGGAATTCAAGCCGGAGTCGCTGCTGGCGACGCGCCACGCCGCCTGATGTGCCAGACCATCGACGACTTCAACCGTGGCGCGGTGCTCAGCGGCTGAGCCGTTGACACCTACCGGGCACCGGACCATGTTATCCGTCAGCACTGACTGACAACGGCCGCGCATGACCACCGTCACCCTCGATACCCATCGATCCATCCGCACGCTCAAGGACGCCGGCATCCCCGAGAGCCAGGCCGAGGCGATCTCCGAGGCATTTCGCGCCGCTCACATTAAGGCCGAGCTGGCGACCAAGACCGATCTGCAGGCGCTGGAGCTGGCTCTGAAGGCCGAGGTTCGCGAGCTGGAATATCGCCTCATCATCAAGCTCGGCGGGATGATGACCGTCGCGATCGCGATCGTTGCCGCGCTGGTCAAGCTGCTATAAGGCATTAGCATCCGGAGCAATGCTGGCATTGCCACTAGCCTCGGTGTACTTGTGGTAGCGCGAGAAGCCGGCGACCACCTTCTCGAAGTGCACCGCTACGTCCATGGCCTGCTTGTAGATCGGCAGATGCTCGTATCTTGCCATTAGAAATCACAAATACGTCTCGCGCGCTGCGCGCGAGCAGGGGGGAAGTCTCCCCCCTGACCCCCCTCGAAAGGGCTGAATGATACAAATCATCAAATCACTGAAGTCGCCGCTCCCTGCGACCGACCGCTCCCAGCCCGAGCAAGCCCAGCGCCATCAGCAAAGCCGTGCCAGGCAGCGGGACGGCGGCGACTTGTCCGGGGCGAACCGCCCAGCCATAGTACTGGAAGAACATATAGTCGTAGCCCTGGTAGCCACCGTCGGTGACGAAGCCCCACATGTAGACCGGAAACGACGCGAACTCCGTACCGGACCAGTACACAGAGTCCTGCATGTTCGTGAAGACATCTGTCAGCGCCGTGCTGTCGGTAATGGAGTCGCCTTGACTCAGCCCACCCTCGGTGTAGAAGAGATGCCCCAGCTCGCTGTCGATGACATCGAAACCGAAGTCTGGGCCACTGCCATCGCTGTTCAGCGCCGACCACAGCCGCCAGTCGTTGGCGCCGCCGTAGTTGGCGGCGTTCATGGCGTCGATCCACTCCAGCGACTTGAACCAGCTCATGCGACCGTCGGCGGTGATGCCGCTCACACCAAAAGTCTCCGTTGCCGCCAGGTTGGCGTCTGCCGTCCAGGTCAATCCCTGTCCGTCCAAGACCAGATCAGCTCCAGCCGAGCTGTAGGTGATCAGCCCCGCCTGAGCCACGCTGCCCACCAGCAACAGCCCCGCTGCCGCCGCACCTTGCCATGTCTTCTTCGTCATCGCTTGCGTCCTCGTGTATCCATGATCACCAGGTCATAAAATGTACAATCATTCGTGCAAAAAATCTTAGCAATAATTAAACCAAGATCAAGAAAACCATTATTTTCTATGACTTACACCGAACAGCAGGCACCGGCAGCACAATGGGGCGCAAACTGTAAGGTTTTCCTACACCCATCCAACCCATGACGCCCTCGTCGGCAACGTTTCACCCTCGTGCCCGGCTTCACCCGCCCCAGACACCCTAACCGCAGCCCTCGCCTCTCCTGTGGCGGGAGGCTCAGGTCAGCCGTTTTTGCAAGTTCGCAAAAGGCGAGCTAGTCTCTTCCGCTTCCCGTACAGCATCCGTACTGACTAGATAGGCGGCCATGCCCACTGCACTTGATCGCATCGATCTGCGCACCTCTGGCGAAACGAAAGCGCTGAGAATTCAGCTAAGCTTGGAAGGCTTGCTTTGTTGGTGGGCGTGATCTCCCGATGCGTTGTCGAACCAGGCCTCTTGCCTGAATCCTCGTCGACTGTTTCATCCAGAGCGCGAAACACGGCCTCAACTCGGCGATTCCGCATGTCATCGGGTACCGAAATGCTTGCTGGCGCATCTTCGTAGATCATGGTTACAGATGTCATGGCCGTTTTCGGTTCAGCACCTCCGACACGCGACCGCTTGAGCCGATATAAGGCTCCAGGTCTTTTGCAGCTAAACCCTGCTGCTCCATGCGAAATTTGATTGCCTCTATCGGATCGGCTGGGCCAATTGGATAATACCGGTTCTCATAAGCCTCTACTAGAGTCACCAGAACCTCCATTTCATCCGCTTCGGGTGAACCTTCAGGAGCCTGGAAAATGGTTTCTAAGCGCTCAAAAGTAGCTCGCAGATCCTCGTCATTCCGGATGGGTTTAATAGTCATTGACGGTCTCCACATCATCTTAACTCCCGTTTTGGGAGGATAACAAGACAGCATGTCGATCATCGACCTCAAACGGAGCCATGCTGGCATTGCCGCTAGCTCGCGATCGCGCTAGCCTGCGGTCGCCACCCATCAGGAAGACAGCGTTGCACCTCTTCAACCCCAAGACGATCGCACGCAACCGAGCCGCCCAAGCGATTCCAACGGACCACCTCAGCCTACTCGAAGCCTGGGCCGAGATGATTCGCGACCGGCGCATCGAGACCCTCAAGGAGGTCGCGCTCCATGGCCAGTTCGCGGCCAAGATCGTCGAAGGCGTGCTCGGTTACCGAGGGCCGGCAAGCGGTGCCGAGTACAGCCTGGCGACCGAACAGAGCATCCTGCGCGGCAGCGTCGATCTCGCGCTCGGTCGCTTTGGCGGCGAGACGCCCGAGATTCTGGCCCCCTTCGAGCTGAAGGGCGCCACGACCCGCGACCTCGACGCCATCATGCCCGGCCGCAACAAGAGCCCGGTGCAACAGGCGTGGGAATACGCGATGCACGCGCGCGGCGTGAAATGGGTCATCGTCTCGAACATGGTCGAGCTGCGGCTGTATGGATTCGGCGAGGGCACCGCCGCCTTTGAGCACTTCCGACTGGACAGACTCACCGAGCCCGAGGAATACGCCCGTTTCGTCCTCCTGCTCGCGGCCGACAATCTGCTCTCTGGGCGCACGCTGGAGCTGCTGCACGAGAGTCGCCGCGAAGACAAGGACATCACCGATAGCCTGTATCAAGACTACAAGGCGCTGCGGTTCCAGTTGATCAGCGCGGTGCGGGCGGCGAACGCGAGCATCGCGCCCCTGCACGCGATCGCCATCGCCCAGAAGATCCTCGACCGAGTGCTGTTCATCGCCTTCGCCGAAGATACCGGCCTCTTACCTGGCGATACCCTGGGCAAGGCCTTCGAGACCAGCGATCCCTATAACCCGCGTCCCATCTGGGACAACTTCAAGGGGCTGTTCCGGGCGATCGATCAAGGCAGCGAGGCGCTGAAGATCCAGCCCTATAACGGCGGCCTGTTCGCCACCGACGAGACCATCAACAATCTTCCATTGGCCGACAGCCTCTGCGAAGGCTTCAAGACCCTCGGCGAGTATGACTTCGCCTCCGAAGTCTCGGTCACCGTGCTCGGCCATATCTTCGAGCAGTCCATCACGGACGTGGAGCAGTTGCAGGCGCAGGCGCGCGGCGAAGACGGCCCTGGTCTGGAGCAGGGGCC
>PWTO01000032.1 GCA_003562815.1 Chromatiaceae bacterium
CGCCTCCGGTTGGGACTGCTCAACCCGGACTCCAGTTGCTCGCCCGCCAGGGCGCTATCAACGGAGAGCGAATCGCTTAAAAACCACCATGAGCAACTTTGCTTAGGTTTTTAGGAACAGCTGAGGCATGAGTACTCAACTGCAATCCGGCGGCAACCTGCGGCTACCGGCGCAGACCGAAATCCGCGTCGAGATCCGCTGGGAGCCCGAGCGGCCGGCGGGGCGGGAGGTCGATGCGAGCGCCTTCCTGCTCGGCGCGGACGGCCGGGTCGGCGGCGATGCCGATTTCGTCTTCTACAACAATCCCCGCGCGAGCGGTGGCGCTGTGGTGCTGGTCGATGGGAGCGGCACGCAGCGTCAGTTGCGGATCACGCCAGAGCGTCTTCCGGACACCGTCGCCAGGGTCGCGATCTGCCTGTCGCTGTTCAGCCCAGGGGCGTTCGCCCAGGTGCGCCGTCTCGAGGTCAGGGTCGGCGATGCGGTGGGGTCCGAGGTGGCCTACTTTGCACCCCAGACCGAAGGGATGTCCGAGGCCGCGCTGATCTTGGGCGAGGTCTATCGCCACCGGGAGGCGTGGAAGTTTCGCGCCCTGGCCCAAGGCTTCGCCGGTGGACTAGGGCCCTTGGCGTCGCATTTCGGCGTCGACATTGCCGAGGACGAGCCGGCCGAGACGGTATCGGCGCCGCCGCCAGCGGCCCCATCGGCTTCAGACCTGACCAAGGCCCCGACGACTGGCGCGATGCCAACCGAGAGCGAGACCGAGTATTCACGGATCGCCGATCTACGCTATGAGATACTCTATCGCGATGCCTACGCCTTGGCCCGCGTCGATCTTCCGGCCGGCCGGCACCTGAAGGCACAGTCCGATGCCATGATCGCGATGAGTCCGACCCTGGATGTGGGCAGCGCCATGTCCGGCGGTCTTCTGGGCGGTCTGGGGCGCATGATCGGCGGTGAGAGTCTCTTTCTGCAGACCTTGACGGCTCAGCGCGGGGCAGGCTCCGTCTACTTCGCTCCAGCGGTGCCGGGGGATATCGCCGCCGTGGAACTCGAAGCGGGCGAGGGGCTGGTGATCCAGCGCGGCGGGTTCCTGGCCTGCAGCGAACAGGTCGAGGTCAGCACGCAGATGCAAAATCTCGCCCACGGCCTCTTCAGTGGGGCGGGTTTCTTCGTGCTCAAGGCACAGGGCTCGGGCCTACTCTTCCTCGAAGCCTTCGGCGCGATTCACAGGCTACGCCTCGCTCCCGGCGAGCAGCGCATCGTCGATAACGGGCACCTGGTGGCCTGGTCGCAATCGATGCACTATGACCTGGAACTCGGCAATCGTGGTCTCGTCGCTGCCTTCACCTCGGGCGAGAATATCGTCTGCCGCTTCCACGGGCCGGGCATGATTCTGATCCAAAGCCGACAGCCGAAGCTATTCGGTTCTTGGGTCTCGCGGTTTTTGCCTGGTTAGATTGGCTTCGTCAGGATCAGTGTGATGAATCGACCCCTTTCGCTTCTGCTCGCCTGCGGGCTCATTGCCGTGCTTGGTGCCTGCGCCTCCGGGCCGCAGGTGACCGAGCAGGAAGCCTACAACGGACAGGCCGCCGTCGGCATCGTGCGCCCGCCCGGCGCTCAGGGTGCCATGATCCAGCGCCGTCTGCTCTCGGGGCTCGATGCCAGTGGCGCCTTCGCGGGGCTGTACCCGCTGAGTTCGCCGCATCAGAGCACCGAGGTCGAGATCGTGATCGAGCCCGTCGTGGTCGAGGCGCAGTCGGGCAGCCGGGGATTCGAGCGCCTGCTGCTGCAGGTTCATGCCTATCGGAAGCATGATCGCGGCGATGCGTTCAACACGCGCTATCGGGGCAGGGCCTCCGGCAACCGCGATGCGCTCGACGAAATTCTCAGGCCGCTCGAACGTGACCTGAAACGCCGCTTTGGCGCCAAGCCCGTGTATTGACGCACAGGTTGGCCGCGCTCACCGGAAGCGGCGCAGGTACCACCACTCGAACAGCCGCTTGAGCCAGTGGAAGACCGGCGAGCTAGGCAGGATGAGGTTGCGCGTGGGCGTGCGCGCGACGAGCATGCCGCGATCATTGGCATCGACGATGCACAGCAGTTCGACCTTGAAGGTCTCGCGCGGCGTCTTGCCGGCGAGTTCGGCGATCAGGTTCTTGGCGGCGGCACCGGCCTGCAGGTCGGCCATGTGCGCCTGCTTCGGCATCCAGTCGGGGCCGGGGAAGCTGCCCGAGTCGCCGACCACATAGGTGCGCTCGAAGCCGGGCACCCGGCACTGGGCATCGGCCTGCACCAGCCCGCCGGGCGAGCGGGGCAGGTCGGTCTCGTCGAACCAGGCGTTGCCGGTCATGCCGGGCATGAAGACGATCAGATCGGCGGGGAATTCGCCGCCCTCGGTGATGACCTTCTCGGCGGTGAACTGCTTCGGCTTGTGCCCAAGATGGGTCTCGATGCCGACCCGCTGCATCTCGCCGAGTAGCTTATCGACCGCCTTGGGGCCGAGCCGGTTGCCGGGCCGCTCGGCCGGGGTGAAGAAGACGATGCGGAAGCGCTCGCGCCGACCCTCCTTGCGTAGCTGCCGATCGAGCCCGAACAGGAACTCGAAGATCGGCCCACCGCGCATCGACGCCGGTTCCTGCGGGTTGCCGGCGAAGCCCATGGCGACGGTGCCGCCGTCCATTGAGCGCAGGCGGTCGCGGATCGCCTCGGCGGCGGCAATGCCCTCGCAGGGGGTGATCGCATGCTCGATGCCGGGCAGCTTCTTGATGAAACGTCCGCCGCTGGCAATGATCAGGCCGTCGTTTTCGACCGTCCCGGCATCGGTGTGCAGCAGCCGGCCGCCGTCGCTCAGACCGGTGGCCGAGGCGGCGAGATGTTCGGCGTCCATCTTGCCGAAGAACGGGCCGAGATCGAGCCGGAGATCTTCGCCGGTGCGCCGGCCGCTCGGCACCCAGATCAGGCCCGGATAGTAGACGAACTCGGGGCGCGGGCTGACGACGGCGATCTGGCCCTCGAAGCCCTGGTCGCGGAGGGTCTTCAGGGAGGTCAGCGCGCCGAATCCGGCGCCGACGATGGTCACGCGTTGCATACGATTCTCCAAATGCTGGGGGCGGGCCGATGGATGTAAGCGTCCTTGGCGCCGTTTTCCATGGGTTGACCAATCGGTTGACGACATCGCATACTGTTCGGCTACGTCGGCAAACGGCGTTCTCCTTGCTCCATTGCGCGCCCAATGTCCACGCCCGGTGTCTACGCCCGGTGTCCACGCTCAGCGTCGCGGGGGGCTTCTGTTATCCATGAGGAGCATTATGCGTCATTACGAGATCGTCTTTCTGGTGCATCCAAGCCAGAGCGAACAAGTCCCAGCGATGCTGGATCGCTATCGCACCAACCTCGAAGCGCGCGGTGGCCAGATCCATCGCCTCGAGGATTGGGGGCGGCGTCAGTTGGCCTATCCGATCAACAAGATCCACAAGGCGCATTATGTGCTGATGAACGTGGAGTGCGATGCCGAGGCGCTGGCCGAACTCGAGAGTGCCTTCCGCTTCAACGATGCGGTGCTGCGCAACATGATCATCAAGCGCGATGCGGCGGTCACCGAGCCGTCACCGCTGCTCAAGAGCGGCGATGAGCGCGAGGGCTCGGACGACGACGGCGGCGAGCGGGGAGAGCGGCGCCCACGGCGCTCGGACGACGACAGCGATGGTCGCGACGAGGATCGCTCCGAGTCGCGCGATTTCGACAGCGACTAAACCCGCCGTCGAGATCGATCTTCGCATCCCGTTCCCGCATCTGTTTTCATCGAGGCACTCATGTCACGCTACTTCCGCCGCAAACGCTACTGCCGCTTCACCGCCGAAGGCATCACCGAGATCGACTACAAGGACATCAACCTGCTCAAGGCCTTTGTCAGCGAATCCGGCAAGATCGTCCCCAGCCGCATTACCGGCACCTCGGCGCGCTACCAGCGCCAGCTCGCCACGGCCATCAAGCGCGCGCGCTTCGTTGCGCTCCTGCCCTATACCGACGGCCATTGAGCCCGAGCGTAGTCCTGATAACGCATTCGACCTGGAGATCCCCGTGGATTTGATCCTGATGAAGAAGGTACGTGGCTTGGGCGAGCTGGGAGACAAGGTCTCGGTGCGCTCCGGCTATGGCCGTAATTTCCTGATTCCGTCTGGCTACGCCAAGCCGGCGACGGCAGAGAATCTCAAACTCTTCGATGAGCGTCGCGCCGAACTCGAGCGCGAGGCCGCCGAGGCGCTCGCCGCCGCCGAGGACCGCAAGGCGAAGCTCGAAGGCGTCATCGTCACGGTGCCGCGCAAGGCCGGCGACGAGGGGCGGCTGTTCGGCTCGGTCGGCACCGCCGACATCGCCACCGCGATCACCGAGGGCGGACTCGGCATCGAGCTGCTCAAGAGCGAGGTGCGCCTCCCCAATGGGCCGTTCCGCGCCGTCGGCGATTACGACGTCGAGCTGCATCTGCACTCGGACGTCTCGGTGACCGTGCGCATTGAGGTCATCCCGGCGACCTAAGTGTCCCACCCTACGCGGCTCCGCTCGGAGCCGCGCTTATTTTGGCCAGAGTGCTGGCCTAGATTCGCAACAACAGGCGGGCCGGGTCTTCCAGCGTGTCCTTGATGCTGTGCAGGAATTGCACCGCCTCGCGTCCGTCGACGATGCGGTGATCGTAGGACAGCGCCAGATACATCATCGAGCGGATCGCCACCTCGCCATCGACCGCGATCGGGCGCTCCTGCACCTTGTGCATGCCGAGGATGGCACTCTGCGGCACGTTCAGGATCGGCGTCGAGAGCAGCGAGCCGAAGATGCCGCCATTGGTGATCGAGAAGGTGCCGCCGGTCAGTTCCTCGAAACTGAGCGAGCCGTCCTTGGCCTTCGTGGCGAAGTCGACGATGCCGCGTTCCACGTCCGCCATGCTCAGCTGATCGCAGTTGCGCAGGATCGGCACCACCAGGCCGCGCTCCGAACTCACCGCGATGCCGATGTCGTAGTAACCGTGGTAGATGATGTCGTTGCCATCGGCCGAGGCATTGATGATCGGGAAGCGTTGCAACGCCTCGACCGCCGCCTTGACGAAGAACGACATCAGGCCCAGGCGCACGCCATGCGTCTGCTCGAAGCGCTTTTTGTACTGAGTGCGCAGCGCCAGCACCGAGCCCATATCGACCTCGTTGAAGGTGGTCAGCATCGCCGCCGTGCGCTGGGCATCGATCAGGCGTTCGGCGATGCGTGCGCGCAGTCGGGTCATCGGCACCCGCTGCTCGGGGCGGCCCGCCTCGCCGGTGAGGCGCGGCCACGGCGGGCTGCCGGAACCGGGCGCGTCGTCTTCAACCGCCGGCGCCTGCGCCTGTTTGGCCAAGGCGGCGGCATCGGGATCGATCGCCGGCTCTTCGGCCTCCTGTTCATCCAGCCAGGCGAGCACGTCGGCCTTGGTGATGCGCCCGGCCTTGCCGGTGCCGGGGATGCGGCTGGCATCCAGGTTCATCTCCTTGACCAGTCGCCGCGCGGCCGGCGCCAGCACGGGGCTATCGGCGCGCGTCTCGGCTCCGGCCCCGGAGGCAGCGTCGGGCTTGGCCCCGGATTTAGCCTCGGATTCAGCCTTGGGCGCCGCGTCGGCCGTAGTCGCTGGCTCCGATGACACCGCTTCGATGCGCGCGAGCAGGCTGTCGGCCATGACCACGTCGCCCTCGGCGGCATTCACCTCGGCCAGCACGCCCGTGGCTGGCGCCGGCACCTCCAGCACCACCTTGTCGGTCTCCAAGTCGAGGAGGTTGTCGTCCTGGCGCACATGGTCGCCAGGTTTGAAATGCCAGGTCAGGACCGTAGCGTCGGCAACGGATTCGGGCAGGGCGGGAACGCGAACTTCAGTGGGCATGAGGTTGGCAGGGATCGGGTAAGGGGTTCGTGAAACGAGGCTCAGAGCGGCTCATCGTCGTCGGTGCTCAGCCCGTCGTCGAGTGGCACCGGGATGCGACGATTCATGTTGGGGTTGATGCGCCCGGTCAAGGCCTCGTCGATCAACTGTTCTTGCTGTTCGACATGGACCGAGCGATGCCCGACCGCTGGCGTCGCCGCCGCTGCGCGGCCAACGTAGAACGCCTGCTTGCCGCTCAAGATCAGCCCGTGGAAGCGATGCTTGATCTGATCCCAGGCGCCCTGGTTCTGCGGCTCCTCTTGGCACCAGATGATCTCGTTGGTGTCCGGATAATCGGCGAGCACGGCGGCGAAGGCCTCCTTTGGGAATGGGTATAGCTGCTCGATGCGGATGATGGCGACATCGGTTAGCCCGCGCGCGCGGCGCGCCTCGAGCAGATCATAATAAACCTTGCCGGAGCAGAAGATCAGCCGTTCCACCGCAGCCGGGTCGAGGCTGTCGGCTTCCGGGATCAGTGGCAGGAAGGCCCCATGCGCCAGCTCGTCCAGCGAGGAGACCGCGAGGCGATGGCGCAGCAGGCTCTTCGGTGTCATCACCACCAGCGGGCGCCGATAGTCGCGCAACAGTTGTCGGCGCAGCAGATGGAACATCTGCGCCGGCGTGGTCGGCACGCAGACCTGGATGTTGTGCTCGGCACAGAGCTGCAGGAAGCGCTCCAACCGGGCCGAGGAATGCTCGGCGCCCTGGCCCTCGTGCCCATGCGGCAATAGCATCACCAGCCCGCAGTCGAGGCCCCATTTGCTGCCAGCCGAGCTGATGAACTGGTCGATTACCACTTGCGCGCCATTGGCGAAATCGCCGAACTGCGCCTCCCAGAGCGTCAGTGCATTGGGCTCGGCGGTGGCGAAGCCGTACTCGAAGCCGAGCACGGCTTCCTCCGAGAGGATCGAGTCGATGGCGATGAACGACGCCTGATGCTCGGCGATGGACTGCAGCGGGGTATAGTCGTTGCCGGTACGCTGACAATGAACCTTGGCGTGACGGTGGACGAAGGTGCCACGGCTCGTATCCTGGCCCGAGAGCCGCACCGGATAGCCGGCATCGAGCAGCGTGGCATAGGCCAGCGTCTCGGCGAAGCCCCAGTTTGCGAGCTGATCGCCCTGGGCCATCTTGCGCCGCTCCGACCAAATCTTGGCCACCCGCGTATGCAGCTCGAAGCCCTCGGGCAAGCGCAGTTGTGCCTCGGCCAGCTCGCGCAGGCGCTCGCGCGCCACGCCGGTCTCGGCCGGTAAGCGCCAATCGTGGCCGAAGCGCGATTTCCAGTCGACGCGATAGCGATTCCCCAACCCGCAGAGGACCGGTCGCGCGACCACGATGCCATGCTGGATGTTGGCCCGGTAGTCCTCGATCAGGGCGAGGGTCTCATCGCGGCTCAGCTCGCCACGATCGATCAGGCGATCGGCATAGATGGCGCGGGCGGTCGGATGCTGGCGGATGCGTTTGTACATCATCGGCTGGGTCACTGCCGGCTCATCGGCCTCATTGTGGCCGAGACGGCGGTAACAGATCAGATCGATGACCACATCCTTCTTGAACTGATGGCGGTAATCGAGCGCGAGCCGGGTGACGAAGATCACCGCCTCCGGGTCATCGCCGTTCACATGCAAGACCGGCGCTTGCACCATCTTGGCCACATCGGTGCAATAGAAGGTCGAGCGCGTGTCGAGCGGGTTGCTGGTGGTGAAGCCGATCTGGTTGTTGATCACGATGTGCACGGTGCCGCCGGTGCCGTAGCTGCGCGTCTGCGAGAGCTGCAAGGTCTCGGTGACCACGCCCTGGCCGGCGAAGGCGGCATCGCCGTGGATCAGCACCGGCATCACCTGATCGCCGTTGTCATCGCCGCGCCGGCGCTGGCGCGCGCGCACCGAGCCCTCGATGACCGGGTCGATGATCTCCAAGTGCGAGGGATTGAAGCCGAGCGCGACATGGGCGATGCCGCCCGGGGTGTCGATATCGGTGGAGAAGCCGAGGTGATACTTGACATCGCCGGCGCGCTGGCGCGGGCTCAGGCGGACCTTGCCCTCGAACTCGGCGAAGATCTCCTGCGGCGGCTTGCCGAGGATATTGACCAGCACATTGAGCCGGCCGCGATGCGCCATGCCGATGACGATCTCGCGCACGCCCTTGCGCCCGGCGCGTTGGATCAATTCGTCGAGCAGCGGGATCAGCGCCTCGCCGCCTTCGAGCGAGAAGCGCTTCTGGCCGACGTAGCGCGTGTGCAGGTACTTCTCCAGCCCTTCGGCGGCGGTCAACAGGGTCAGCAACCAGCGCCGGTCGGCGGCCTTCAGCTCCGGGCGCGCCTGATAGCCCTCGATGCGTTTCTGCACCCAGCGTTTCTCGCTGGTCGAGGTCATGTGCATGTATTCGGAGCCGACCGGCCCGCAGTAGATGCGTTGCAGCAGATCGATGATGCGCCGCAGCGGCATCCGGTCCGGCGCGTAGAGCGAGCCGGTGTGAAAGGTTTGATCCAGATCGGCGTCTTCCAGGCCGTGATAGCTCGGCTGTAGATCGGCCACCTTGGGCGCCTGACGCAGCTTCAGTGGGTCCAGGCTGGCGATCTGATGGCCGCGATAGCGATAGCTATTGATCAGTCGCACCACCGCCGTTTGCTTCTCGGCTGCGGCGGGTTCGAGCCGGGTCAGCGAGCGGCTCTGGGCGCGGTTGCGGCTCTCGTGGGCGAGGCGTTGAAAATTCTCGCGCACCGGGCCATGCGGCACTTCATTGGCCGCCTCCCGATGGATGGCCTCGAAGCGCTCGCGCCAGGCCAGGTCGATACTCTCCGGGTCCTTGAGGAAACGCTCGTAGAGATCCTCGATGAAGGCGGCGTTGCCGCCGTAATAGGCGGATGAGTTGCGGAAAAGCTCGAGAAGCGCGCTCATGGTGTCTCGCAAGGAGGCTCGGGTGCCCGGTCGCTGGCCTGACACCCGAGTGTAGCGCACCGCATTGGCTTCACGTGTACTCGCGTTTTCAATATCAAGTATGGCTTATGCTGCGCTGCTGGTTGGCCGACCGAGCAGGTGATTGCCCTCGGCGCCAAAGCGAGCGTCGAGGGCGGTTGCTGGCCTGCGCTCAGCGAGAACCCTCCAACGCGGCGATGCGTTGCGCCAACGGCGGATGGCTCGCGAACAGGGCCATGAAGCCCTGCTTGAGCTTGCCGGAGATACCGAAGGCGGCGAACTCGCCGGCGGGCAGGTCTTGCGGTTCATGCACGCGCTGCAAGGCGCGCAAGGCCGCGACCATCTTCTCGCGCCCGGCCAAACGGGCGCCGCCGGCATCGGCGCGGTACTCGCGAAAGCGCGAGAACCACATCACGATCATCGAGGCGAGGAACGAGAGCAGGATCTCGGCGATGATGCTGACCACGAAGTAACCGATGCCGTGCCCTTGCTCGGTCTTGAACACCACGCGATCGATCGCGTGGCCGATGACGCGCGCCAGGAACACCACGAAGGTGTTGACCACGCCCTGGATCAGCGCCAGCGTGACCATGTCGCCATTGGCGACGTGACTGATCTCGTGGCCGACCACGGCCTCCACCTCGTCCTTGCTCATGTGCTGCAGCAGGCCGGTGCTGACCGCGACCAGCGCGGCGTTCTTGTTCCAGCCGGTGGCGAAGGCATTCGGGTCCGGCTGCTCGAAGATCCCGACCTCGGGCATGCCGATGCCAGCATGCTCGGATTGGCGGCGGACCAGATCGATCAGCCAATGCTCGAACGGCGTCGAGGGCTGCTCGATGAGCTGCACCCCCATCGAGCGCTTGGCCATCCACTTCGAGAGGAACAGCGAGATCAGCGAACCCGAGAAGCCGACCACCGCTGCGAAGATCAACAGGGCGCCTAGGTTCAGATCGACATTGTTCGCGGCCAGCATGGTGTCGATGCCGAGTAACCGGAACACCATGCTAATGACGATGAGCACCGCGACATTGGTGCCTAGAAACAGCAGGATACGCATCATAGCGGACAAACCCCCTTACAATCGCTAAGGTTAAACCGGCTTAAACATGTATCCTCAGGCGGATTTTCACAAGATGCGAAAATTAGGGCTAGACAGGCGCATCCGATCCGGCTAAGATTCGCGGCTCGCTACGGGGCCATAGCTCAGCTGGGAGAGCGCAACACTGGCAGTGTTGAGGTCGGCGGTTCGATCCCGCCTGGCTCCACCAACGCATGTTGACATCAAGCCTCTGTCCCCATCGTCTAGAGGCCTAGGACACCGCCCTTTCACGGCGGCAACCGGGGTTCGAATCCCCGTGGGGACGCCACACCAGTAAACGGGCTCGCCGAGTAATCGGCGCGCCCGTTTTTTTATGGGCCTCAGGCACCAGATGTTGCTTGCCTGACAGCCGTTCGCAGAGGCCGGGGCCGTGGCGGCCGTTTCAATCGGCGCGGGGCGCGTTCTGTTCGCCAGGGTAATGCTGGCGAATCCAGGCCTCGGCCTCGGCCGTGATCTGCTTCGGTGACTTGCCCGCGACCGAGATCGGCTCGCCGATCCGCAACCTGATGGTGCCGGGCAGGCGCAGCAACGAGCGGCTAGGCCAGCAGTCACCGCTATTGTGCGACATCGGTAACACCTCGATCCCAGCGCGCGCGGCGAGCATGGCGCCGCCAACGTTGAAGCGGCCAATGGTGCCAGGCGGTTGGCGCGTGCCCTCGGGATAGATGACGACGCTAATGCCCTCGCGCAGGCGCTCTTGGCCGACCCGTAACAGCGTTTTTAACGCTTGCGAGCCTTTTGAGCGATCGATGGCAATGGGTCTCAACAGCGCCAGACCCCAGCCGAAGAACGGCACCCAGAGCAGCTCGCGCTTGAGGATGGTAGCCTGCGGAGAGATCAACAGCTGCAGGTAGAAGGTTTCCCATTGGCTCTGATGGTTGCACATCACCACCACCGGGCGCCCGCTTGGGATGTGCTCGGTTCCCTCGATCTGGATACGGACGCCGTTCAAGTGCCGCAACAGCCACATGGTGGCCTGCGACCAGAGGTTCACGAACCAATGGCGCTGCGCGACGCTTTGAAAGGGCGCCGCCGCGAGGCAAAACAGGCTATGGACGATGCCGGTGAGGTTGTAGAGCACAAAGAACAGCAGGCTCAGGATGCGGATCTTGAGACTGATGGGAGGCGCGGCGTTTGTCGTGAAGAGGATGGACATCTGTTCCAGCTACACTGAGTGGCAAAGGGCGGATTATCCGCTCGCCTGGCCTCTACCGAAAGCGCGCTGTCCGCGCAACCGACCGCTGAGGAAAACCGATATGCCATCTGCCGAGCCTATCCTGCCGGGGACCGACACGGATCTGTTTGCCGACAAAACGGCCGTTGCGCAAGCGGCGGCCGACGCTCTCCTAGACGCGGCGAACGCCGCGATCGGGCACCACGGCTGCTTTAAGGTCTGTCTTGCGGGCGGTACCACGCCCATCGCCGCCTACCAGCGGCTGATCGATGCCGATGCGCACTGGGAGCATTGGTGGATCTATCATGGCGACGAGCGCTGCGTGCCGCCGGGGGATGCCGACCGCAACAGCCTCGCAGCCGATGAAGCCTGGCTCAACCAGGTTCCGGTGCCTCGGCGGCAGGTCTTTGCGATTCCGGCCGAGTTGGGCGCAGAGGCCGGCGCGAGCGCCTATGCGCCGATCGTGCAGACGGCGTTGCCGTTCGATCTGGTGCTCTTGGGGATGGGGGAGGATGGACATACGGCCAGTCTCTTCCCAGGCCGCGAGATCCCCGAGGATCGACTGGCGATGCCGGTTCATCAGGCACCGAAACCGCCGCCGGATCGGGTGTCGCTGACGTTGCGGGCGCTGACCGACAGCGCTCAGGTGCTGATCCTGGTGACGGGCGCCGGGAAGGCGGAGGCGGTGAGACGCTGGCGTCAGGGCGACGATCTACCGATTGCGCGGGTTGCGCGGGCGGCTCGGAGTCGAGTGCTAATGGATCGAGCGGCGGCGGCCGGTTCAGCATGATGGCTCAGAAGGCCGTGCCAGGCTCCTTGCCGAACTTCTTCAGGATGACCGCCAGCGGGCAGAAGCCGGTGAAGGCCGACTGCAGCAGGTTGACCCCGACGAAGCCGGTGAACCAGAGCCAGAGCGGGCTGAGCGTCGCGGCCAGGATGGCCGAGATCAGCACAAAGGCGCCGGCGACGGCGAAGACGATACGTTCGATACTCATGACATCAACCTCGGAGCGATAGGCGCGAATCACGCGATGTGCCATAGTCTATTGAAACAGCGTCCGTTTTCGCAAGCCTCACTGAGCCGCCACTGAGTGTTTCGACCTACCTCACATGCAACATCGTGATCGGGACCAGCTTTTTGCACATATCGAACAGGTCGTTCGCGACCTCGAGGGTGAGGCTTTACTCCGCTTGACCGACCCGGAGCAGCCGGATGCCCTGCGTCAAGCCCTTGCGCGCCGGCTCAATCCGTTGCTCGATGCCTTTCTGCTCGAGGCCCAACCCCAGGTCGAGGCCCATGCGACGGTGTTGGTGGCCGATATTCGCGGCTTCACGGCGCTGATGGCCTCACAGCCCATTGCGGTCATGATCTGGGTCCTGAATCGCTGGTTCACCCTGATGACCGAGATCATCGAGCGTTTCGGCGGCGTCGTGGATAAGTTCATCGGCGATGCGGTGATGGCGATCTTCGGCGTGCCCGAGGCGCGTGGTGACGATGCGCTGCGCGCGCTCGCCTGCGCGGCCGAGATGCAGCAGGCGATGTGGGTGCTGAATCAGGAGCACGAGGCGCGCGGGCTGCCCAAGCTCTTTGCCGGCATTGCGGTCAATACCGGCGCTCTGGTCGCTGGCAGCTTCGGCGACGCGGCGCATAGTGAGTACACGGTGATTGGTGACGTGGTGAATCTGGTCTCGCGCATGGAGTCGTTTGCGCTGCGTGGCCAGGTGCTGATGAGCGCATCGACCCGTGCCGAGACGGCCGATGCGATCGAGGTCGGGACCGTCAATGAGGTGCGTTTCAAGGGCATCGCGCAGCCGGTTCAGCTCTACGAACTGCGCGCTGTGTATGGCCCGCAACGGATTGTGGTGCAGCCGGTCGAGGTGCGCCGCTCTCCACGTATTCGCGTCAGTCTCGATGCAACCTTTCGCCAGATCGAAAAAAAGCGCATCCGCCCTGGGCAGATCCCCGGCCTGATCAATAACCTCGGTTACTATGGCTTACGCGCTGACCTGCCGCTCGGACTGCCCGATGCGTCCGATGTCGTGATCAATCTGGCGCCGCAACAGGGCCTTTCCAGCATCGGCGATGTCTATGCGCGGGTGGTGCGAACCGTTCCCCGGGATGGCCGCTTTCGCACGAGCCTGGAGCTGACGTCAGTGGAAACGCAGGCGCATCAGCGCCTCAAGGAGTTGGTCGACGAGTCGCTTTGGCGCCGGTGAGAGCGGGCCGCTGCGGCCGTTGGCAACGCTCGGACTAGCGCGCGAGCCGTGCGAGACGCGACTGATAGCGGTGCATCACCAGCCGATGCGCCTGCGCTTGGGTGAGGATGTAGAGCGACCAGGGCAGGGCCGGGGCGTAATCGTGGATGGCGGTCATGGTGTAACGCCCATCGAGCAGGGTCTGGAACTCGAAGCGGGCGTGGCCGTCGCCGGCGCCGGCGACGGTGCGCGCGAGGAGACCGCCGGCGATCGCATAGATCTGACGCTCGGGCGTGCTCTCGGTTGCCATCCGGCGCAAGGCGAGCAGCTTCAGCCGAGGCAGCCGCGACCAGACCTCGACATCGCCGTTATCCGCGACCTGGCTGCGTACCAGCGGCCAGCAGCAGTGACCGAGCCAGCGGAAATAATTGCCGGCCAGCCAGGCGGCATCCTGGCCGGGCGGCAGGATGGCGCGCTGGATCGAGCGCACCAGCGATTGCGCGCGCATCCGTTCGCGGTCCTGTTCCCTGATGCGCGCGCGCGGGCTCGGCAAGAGGCGGCGTGTGCGCGGGTCGAGACTGGCCTCGAGGGCGGCGCGAAAGCCGAGCGCATCGGGCTCGATCGCCCGTTGCAGCGGGTTGTCGCGCATCTGCGTATCCTGCGGCAGACTCTCGACGATGGCGCCGACCATGGCCGCCGGGGCGCCGCTGACCGCACGCGCCGTCAGCGAGGCAAGCCCGATCGGCAGCATCGGCACCTGAATGAACCGGCGCCGCAGACCGAGCGCGGCGGCCGTTTCGCGCAGCATGGCCTCGTAGCTGAGCACCTCGGCCCCGCCGATATCGAACGCTCCGCGAAAGCGCTCGGGCTGTCCGAGACAGTGCAGGATAGCGCGCACCAGATCACGCAGCGCGATGGGACGGGTCGAGGAGCTGGCAGCCGGCGGCAACAGCAGCACGGGCAGCCGCCGCACCAACTCGAGCAACAAGCCAGGGCCGGTACCGCCTGGCCCCATCACCAGGCTGGCGCGCAGCGCGGTCACCGGCGTCCCCCTGGAGCCGAGCACCATCTCAACCTCGCGCTGGCTCCAGAGCAGGGGCGAGACGCGAAAGCTCTCGGGCATGACGCCGCTGACGAAGACGATCTGCTTGAGGCGGTTGCTGGTGGCCGCGTGCGCGAAGTTATCGGCGAGCACCAGATCCATGTCGCGCGGGCGCGCCTGGGTGAGGCGCGAGGAAGGCGCGAGCGAGTGCACCAGGTAGACCGCATAGTCGATATCGGCGAGCGCGGCGCTGAGTTCGCTCGCGCGAAACAGATCGCACTGGCGCCAGTGCACCAAGCCGTTTGCGTCCGGGGTGCGGGCACGAGCTGGCGAGCGCGTCAAGGCGACGACCTCGAAGCGCTCGGCGAGCAGCGGACAAAGGGCGGTGCCGATGAAGCCACTGGCGCCGGCGACGGCCACGCGGGCGCGGCGGGGCGGCGGGGTCAGCATCGGGCCGGTGACGTCCACGGGGCGGATCGACGGATCAAGCGGTCGGGTTCCAGTCAGCAGGGTTTCAAGCAGCAGGGGTTCGGGCAGCGAATTCAAGCTTCGCGTCTGGCGAGGCCATGGATTCTACAGGCTTGTGCCTCGGGCTGGAAATGCTACCGGCTTGGCGCAGATGTCGAGGTCTCTCTTGAAAACCGCGTTCGACTCGCAACCTCATCGTTTTTGGACGCTAGATCATCTACGGGCGTCATGCGCTCACCCTGGGTA
>PWTO01000187.1 GCA_003562815.1 Chromatiaceae bacterium
ATCAAGCGGCTTGATGATCTTTTCGATCAGATAATCTAGGCGCTTGAACTCATCCTCTTCGAACCAGTCAGCCCAAAGAATCAGATCCCATTGGATATCTTCCGGATCTTGGGCCACCAGACATTTGACCTTGAAAGGGCCACGCTCCTGCTCGATTGCCTGCAGTGCCTTGGCGATTGTTAAAGCGAGATTTCGCATAATGCTTTCACCAGTGTCTGGGTTGCAGACAGCATGCTTGTGGCATCCGTCTCTTTTGCGCTTCGAGGGTCTTCATACCGCTTTGTCTCATGCCACTTGCTGACCACATTCCAAGCGGCTAATTCTTTGATAGCTTTTTCTTTTCCAGTGAGCTGGAGGAGAAAAAGGAAGTTGTGTGTTTTGAGAACCTTTAGATCGCCTGCTGTCCGAAATGTCCGCCAATTTAATTGCTTGGTGACTGCATATTTCAATGCCAACTCAACACAATAACCACTCAGATAAATGGCGTTCGCGTATCGCTGATGCTGAGTAAGCAGCAGGGCATCGTCATATTTTTGCCTGAGATTTTTAACGATCTCATTAAGCGGCATTCCTGGCTCAACTTCAGTTTTACCCATGGCTCATTATTGCCCCATGATGCTTTAAAGCGGAATGATTACGCCAACCCCGCGCTACTTGGCAGGTTGATGATCCGCCGTGCTAGCGATTCCGCTACCGGCAAGGGTGCGCGCGGGCAGTGCTGATAGGGCGGCAACTGGTGCATCAGTGTCCAGGCTGGGCGGGTCATCAAGCCGGCGTCGTTGGTCGCCTCCAGAATCGTATCGCGTTGATCGGCTACCGCCTCGTCCAAGATCAGCGTCTGTAGCCAATCGTTGCTCTCGCACCCCGACGGCTCTTGCATCAGCCGTACCTGCTCAAGTCCGGCGAAGGCCTGCAGGTAACGCGCGGTCAGTCGCCGCTTCGAGGCCAGAAAATCCGGCAACTGCTCCAGCTGCGCACAGCCAAGCGTGGCGTTGAGATTGGGCATGCGGTCGAGATAGCCGATCCCATCTCCCGTTCGCGGTTTAGCCGTCTTGGAATTCCAACCGGTGCTCGATGCGATCAATGCGGGCAATGAGTTAGTCGGTATGTCCATGCTGTTCGACGACTTCACCATACCTATGCGCGAGGTCGCGCCGAAGGCCTGCCACAGTGGATTCCAAATTGGTCATGCGCGATTCCAGCCGGGCAAAGCGCTCGGTGTGTTTGTCTTGTACGGCGCGGATCGCGCGCAGATGCTCGAGGACGAGGTTATCGACGCTGTCGGTCATGACCAGAGCTCCGTTCGGGTTGAGTCGCGAGCGATTGTCATAGGTTATACCGATCCACCTTGTCTTGCGCGAGTCTGCTCGGGTCCGTGAACCAGGCGACGGTCACGCTCAGACCGCGACGAAAGCCATCCAAGCCGCCATACTGCGGTACCCAGCCCAGCAGCTCGCGGGCCTTTGTATTCGAGCCAGCCCCAGCTGTGCTGCGCGACGAGTCGACTGCGGTGCGGCTCGATAACCGGGTGGTGATTATGGTCGGCGGCAAGGGCCTGCGCCTGCGCCCGCTGACGGCGGAGACGCCAAAGCCGATGCGACCGATTGCCGATAAGCCGTTGCTGGAGGTGATTGTCCGCCAGTTGGCGGCGCAGGGGTTTCATCGCTTCATCTTCGCGCTGCACTACAAGTTCGAGCAGATTCAAGCGCACTTCGGCGACGGCTCAGCGTTGGGGTGCGCATCGACGACCTACTTGAGCAGCAGCCGTCTGGCACCGCGGGTGCGCTTGGCCTGTTGCGCGAGACGCTGGAGCAGCCGTTCTTCGTCACCAATGGCGATCTGCTGACCAAGGCCGATTTCCGCAAGATCCTCGACTTTCATCGCGAGGAGGAGAGTGACTTTACCGTTGGCGCGGTGCGCTACGACATCTCCGTGCCCTATGGGGTGTTGTTACAAGAGGACGATCACATCAAGGGCGTCGTCGAGAAGCCGGTGTATCGGCATGATGTGAATGCCGGCATCTACCTGATGAACCCCGAGCTACGGCAGCGGATCCCCAAGGGCCAGCGGACGGATATGACCGATCTGATGACCACGCTGTTGGCGGAGAAGAAGCGCCTGCTGACCTATCCGATTATTGAGTATTGGCTGGATATTGGCCGGCATCCGGATCTTGAGCTGGCTCGGGCTGAGTTTGATGTGCATTTTGGGGAGGGGTGAGGGCAGGTTGACGGCTGCCCGGGGCGGTATCTCCGACCCCTTGTGCTGAAGCATCAACGCCTGGTAACGAGATCAGGGCTGCCCTTGCCCTTAGCGCAACTCATGCGCCAGCTGCTGATACTGTCGCGCCTGCTCCACGCGCCCCATCTGCTCATGGAGCACCGCCAGGTTATGCGCGGCCAGAAAGCGGCCACGCCCCTGCACACTGCCCTCGAGCTGCGGCTGCTCGCCCAGCGCCAGGCAGGTCGACCAAGCGGATTCCACCAGCGGAAGAAACTCTTGCTCGGCCTGGGCCGGATGCGCCATCGCCCAGTCGAGCAGCAGATCACCAAGCACAAAGAAGAAGTCCGGCGACTGTTGCCAGTGCGGCATCTCCCGCTCGGCCAGCTGAATCGCCGTCTCCAACTGCCCCGCGCGCTTGAGCACATAAAGCAACCGCACCACCAGATCATGCCGATAGCCTTGCTGTGGCGCGACCCACTGCAAGGCGCGCTGATCGTGCTCAGCGGCCTCCGCGAAGGCCCCATAGACCTCATCATCTTTGCCCAGCTGATAGTGCAGGTAGGTATCCTCCGGGCGCTCCTCGAGCATCGCCTGTAGCAACCGCCGATTGCGACCGCGTTTGCGTGCCAGCGCCGCGCGGCGGTAGCCGCTGTGATGGATCGGCATCGGCAAGCGCACCCGCGGCAGATCCGAGCACGGCTGCTCATGCACCCGCCCCTGATACCGCACCGAGGCCGGCAGCAGCCGGGGCAGCCACGAGGTGCTATGCGCCACCTGATCCTCGAGATCAAAGGCACTGATCACCGGCAGCAGGCCGATGCGGGTCGCCGGCCCGCGCGTGGCTTCGATCAAGGCTTCTGCCCCAGCGGCATCGTCCGCCAGGCGCTCATCGGCATCCAGGATCAGATTCCAAGCGGCGGGCGAGTGCGCCAAGGCCGCATTGCGCGCGGCAGCGACATCATCGCACCAGGTAAAGTGATGCACCTGTGCGCCACAGGCCTGAGCGATGGCGACCGTCTCATCGCTCGAGCCGGTATCGAGCAGGATGATCGACTCGACCAGGCCCCGCGCGCTCTCCAGACAGGCGCGCAGTGTCACCGCCTCGTTGCGGGCGATGACCACCAGCGCGAGCTGGCAGCGCGGAGGTTGTGGCAGGGAGGGATTTTGCGCTGAACGTGGTTGCATCCGATTCGAGGCCGCCAGTGAGTACTGAGGATGAGTGCCAAGTGAGGTTTGATCCTACCGAAGCGACCAAGCCTGGAGTCATCGTACACTTGGGCTTGCTCCAATGACCGACAATCAACGCACAGGTGATTAACGACGGATCTGAATCAAGCTGGCCAGCTGCGAGCAGTGACAGCGCCCACAGAACCGATGCTTGAGTCGACGATAGGTTGGCCAGATCTGTCAGAATAGCGGTTCGCTTGATGCTTTGCGTCAGTGTTTAAGCACCCAACCGAACGCCTGAGCCACCGTGCAGCCCCACTGGACCCTTAACCTCAAGAACGGCCTCAAGGTCAACGTCCCGGCCGACCTCGACAACCCGGTCACCCTGAAGGTGCTCGAGCTTGAAGACTGGCCCGAGCCCGAACACGCCTTCTGCTGCCAACTGGCCCAGCCCGGTCTGCGCGTGCCCGATGCCGACACCGGCTATGGCCTCTCCGCGCTGAGCCTCGCCCAAGCGCTGCAAGGGCAGGGTGCTCGCCGCAACAGTCCAATCTGGTACAGTTCGTTCCATGGACGAGATCAACAACCCGCATGACGTCTACTTCCGCGAGAGTTTCACCCGGCGTGAGATCGCGCAAGACTTCCTGCGCCAGCAACTGCCAGCTGAGCTGCTTGAGGTGGTGGATCTCGAGTCATCCCGACTACTGGGTG
>PWTO01000211.1 GCA_003562815.1 Chromatiaceae bacterium
GAGCCCGAGCCAACAGTCCAGGCCAGCAGTGATGCGAGAGAACCGCCTGCCGAGGCAGCGGCCATCGAAGCAGCAGCCATCGAGGCGGCGGCGACCAAGATCAGCAGCGCCCGTCCAGTGGCTGCCGAGTCCGCCGAATCCACCGAGTCCGCCGGCCCATCCCTCTCCACGTCCACCGATTCTCGGGTGGAGCCAACGTTCAACCCCTTGCCGGGGCTTGCCATTGAGGATACGAACTGGGGGAATGGGGGGCGTATCGAGCGACCGACAGCGGTGCAGTCACAGGTACAACCAGCGCTGCCGCGCAATCGGTCTCGACCGCGTATCATTAGGCGGCGCTCGGCGGGTATCCTTAGCTTCGTCCTGTTCGTGCTGCTGAGCCTGGTGCCTGCCGGTATCCTGATGCTCCCGATGGTCGCGGGCTTGTCCGCCAACATACCGGCGGCGATTCCCTGGGATCTGCCGCTGCCGTTGTCATAAGGTGCTATCGCAAGGGGGATCTCCGTGATGCAAACTCCGTTTCTGACTGGTGCCCGGCTTTCTGGCCGGGGGGGGCTTGGTGCGCTGCCGTTCCTTGCGCTGAGCCTTGTGCTGTTTTGGGCGCTGGCGATGCCGAGGCTCGCGCTCGCCGATGCCGAGCGTGGGCGTGCGCTGGCGCAGCAGGTCTACGATCGCCCGGATGGGCGCGATGCCGCCAGTCGCGGCACCATGGTGCTGACCGAGGCCGGGCGCGAGCCGCGCGTGCGCCAGCTCTATAGTTATCGCCGCGATGGCGCTGGCGGCGAGGTCGCGAATCTGATCCGCTTCACCGCGCCGGCGGATATCGCCGATACCGGTCTGCTGACCATCGATCGGGCCGATGGCAGCACCGATCAATGGGTCTATCTGCCCGCGCTCGGGCGCGACCGGCGCATTCCCTCGTCGCGGCGCGGCGGGCGTTTCGTCGGCTCGGATCTCTTCTACGAGGATCTGCAGGATCGCAAGGTGGACGATGACCGCCATCGCTGGCTGCGCCAGGAGACCTTGGATGGTGTTGCCACTGAGGTTCTGGAGAGCACCCCGACCGATCCGAGCAATTCGGTCTATGGGCGGCGGCTGAGCTGGATCGATCCCGAGACGCTGATTCCGATGCGGGTCGATTTCTATCGGCCGGGCGGCAAGACACCCTTTAAGCGCCTGCGGGTCCACAAGGTCGAGCGCATCCAAGGGTATTGGACCGTGACCGATAGCCTGATCGAGGATCTGGAGTCGGGGCATCGGACGCGGTTGACCAGTGAGCGGACCGTCTATGATCAGAATTTGCCGGAGCGGCTGTTCAGTAACCGTGCGCTGAAGGACTCGGCCCTAGAGCGGCCGTTCCGACCATGAGCAGCGTGCAGTTTCTGCTGCGCTGCACTGTCCTCTGGGCTCGCGCTCGGTCTTGCGCCTGGTCCCGCCGATGAGACGGATAGCGCTCAACCCGCTGCGTCTGCCGCCCGTGATGGCGCTAGCGATCCTGCTGTTGGTGGCGGTGGTGCCGCTGGCGGTCGCCACCCTGACGCTGACGGTCAACAACTCCGCAGAAGCCTATATTCCTCCCCAGAGCGAGGCGGCAATCTTCGAGCGCCAACTGCGCGAGCGTTTCCCAGGCGATGAGGTGCTGGTGGCGGCCTTCGTCAGCGAGGCGCTCTATCAGGATGCTTTTCTTGAACGGCTCGAGCAGCTCGTCGTGGCGATGCAGCAGCATCCGCTGGTCGAGCGGGTGCTCGCCCCGGCGACCATGGATCATATCAGCGGTACGGCTGATGGTTTCGTGGTCGAGCCCTTGTTGGATTCCGCGATCCGCACGCAGCTCGATCCCGACGAGCGCCGGGCGCGACTGCTCGCCGATCGCTTTGCGCCGGGCTTGTTGGTCTCCGATGACGGTAGCCTCATTGCGCTGGCGGTGCGGCCGCAAAATCTGGACAACAGTTTGCAGCGCCTATCGATCGAGGGTGCTTTCAAGCAGGCACTGGCGGACCTCGGGCTCGAGGATGAGTTGGTGGCCATGTCCGGGCAGATCCCGCTGGATGCGGCGCAGTTGCGTGCGACCATCCACGATAGCCTGATCTTCGTGCCGGCAACGCTGACCATCGGCTTAGTGCTGATTGCCTGGCTGTTCCGGCGTTGGTTGGCACTGTTGGTAGCGCTGGCCGTGATCAATGCCGGGGTGGGGTCGGCCCTGCTGATACTGGTGCTGCTGGGGCAGCCGTTTACCTTGATTACCGCGATCCTGTCACCGTTGATGGTGTCGCTGTCGGTCGCGTTTCTGTTGCATTGGTACAACGCACTGGCGATGGCGGAGCGCCAAACAACCGGTGTCGAAGCCAGTGAGGCGGCAACCTCGCCCCGGCGTGTGCAGAGCGCTTGGAACGCGATTCATCGCCCGGCCTTGTTCTCCGCGCTGACCACCGCTGCGGGTCTGATCTCGCTGAGCATGAGTGAGATTCCACCGGTCCATGCGCTCGGGCAGGCGGCCGCTGGTGGGGTGTTGATGCTCTATGTGCTGGTGGCTTGGATTCTGCCGCCGATCTTCGCGCGCTGGGATCGTGGCGGCTGGACGCGGCCCGGCAAGGGCAAAGGGAAGGGCAGCGGTATCGGCCTTCTGGATGCGCCGGTCGCCTGGTTGCGCCGGCTCGGCATGCGCTATCCGCGCTGGGTGCTGACCCTCACCGTGCTGCTGTTGGCCGCAGGCGCGCCGCAGGTGGCCAATGTCGAGGTCGAGAGCGACCTCTTTCGCTTCTTCCGCGACGATCACCCGATCACCCAATCCAATCGGGTGCTGACCGAACGGCTGTCGGGGGTGACCGCATTGGAGGTGGTGTTCGAGCTGCCAGCGCGCGATGCCTTCAAGCAGGTCGAGCCGTTGCAGCAGGTTCAAGCCTTCCGCGAGTGGGTCGCGGCGCGCGCCGAGGTCGATCGCGTCACCACCCTGGTCGATATGATCGAGGAGATGCACTGGGGCTTCCATGCCGAAGATCCCGACTATCGCCGGCTGCCGGCGCAGAGCGATTTGATCGCGCAGTATCTGTTCATCTACGACGGCACCGATCTCTACGAGCTGGTGGATCGGGATTTCCGCATGACGCGGGTGTTGCTGAACCTGAACGTCAATGGCGCGAGCAAGATCAACGCCATCATGGCCGACATCGAGGCGTATTTGGGGCAACAAGGGCTCGGCGAGATGACCTTCGACATCGCCGGTTTCGGGCGGTTGTTCGGGGATCAGGAGCGCCTGTTGATCGAGGGCCAGATTCGCGGTCTGCTGCTGGCGGCGGGGCTGATCTTCTTGCTCATGCTGGTCATCTGGCGCTCGCTGTCGGCGGCGCTGTTGTGCATGGTGCCGAATCTCTCGCCGATCTTGGTGATCTTCATCGTCATGGGGCTGTTCGGCATCTGGCTGGATATGGCCACGGCGATGATCGCCGGGGTCGCGGTGGGGATCGCGGTGGATGACACCATCCATGTCTATTACGGCTATCGCAGCCGCCGGGCTCGGGGGCGATCGCCGGTCTGGGCGCTGGCACGCACCTATCAGCATGCCGGGCGGGCGGTGACCGCGACCACGTTGATCCTGAGCGCGCAGTTTCTGCTCCTGCTCAGCTCGCCCTTTTTGCCGACCAACGATTTCGGTTTGCTGACGGCGCTGGGGTTGGTGACCGCGCTGCTGTTCGATCTGCTGGTGCTGCCAGCGCTGCTGATGGTGACCGCCGGCTGGTGGTGGACGCGACGCCAGCATGCGGCGGCGCGCCTGCCGACCCCCGACGAACAGGTGAACGGATGAGCGTGCCGCGTGCTTCGATGCTGGCTATCCGAGTCGTCCCACTGCTGGCGCTGCTGCCCATCGCTGTGGCCGCCGAGGGATTGGCGTTCGGCGCGCCGAGCATCGCCCTCGAGCAGGTCTGGATCGAGGCCGGCATCCTGACTCAGGATCGGAGCCAGGCGCGCACGAGCAACTATCTGCATGCCGATCTGGCGGTCGATTGGCCCTTGGCATCGCGCTGGTCGGTGCGGCTGGGCGCACGGCTGGATGGTTATCTGCAAACCGGTGCCGAGGA
>PWTO01000312.1 GCA_003562815.1 Chromatiaceae bacterium
AGGACGCGAAAGCCGCCTTCTTCGAGCGCGAAGCGCATGACCTCGCGAATATCGGGCTCATCATCGACGATCATGACGGTGGGCATGGGCGGATTCCAGCAGGATTGTGCTTTAAGGATGCGTCGCATTCTATGTCGATGCGATGACAATCTCGTGACCGTGGCACACTGATTGTGCCGTCTTTGGCCTTTACCTGGAGCGATCGGCTGGTAATATGCTGAATGCTTGGATGCTTTGCTTCTAGGATCAGAGATTGAGCGCTGACGAACTCACCGATCACGCAGCTAACACGACCCGACGCCCGGTGTTTCAAGGCAAGATCATCGCGGTCGGGGTGGAACAGGTTCGCCTACCCAATGGTCGCTATGTCGATCTGGAGGTCGTGCGCCATCCGGGCGGGGCTGCGGCGGTGGCGCTTGACGACCGCCGCCGCGTTTGCCTGCTCAGGCAGTTCCGGCATGTCGCCGGGGGCTGGTTGTGGGAACTGCCGGCCGGGAAGCTCGACCCCGGCGAAGGGCCAGCAACCACCGCTGAGCGGGAACTCGCCGAGGAAGCGGGGTTGATGGCGGCAACCTGGGATTCGCTCGGTCGCTTGCACAGCTCGCCGGGCGTCTTTGCCGAGGTTATCCACCTGTTCCTCGCGCGCGGGCTGAGCGAGGTCAATCTCGGGCACGATGTCGATGAAGTCATCGAGGTGCATTGGTTTGCACTCGATCAGGCGCTCGAATGGTGTCTGAACGGCACCATCACCGATGCCAAAACCCTGGTTGGCCTCTATCGGGCCGCCGCCTTTCTGCGCCATGGCAGCGATGCGCCCGTCGAGGGGCCGGTGGCGGCGGTCGCCGAATAAGCGCGGTGCTGCGGCTCTCGGGGCGACGCGCGCGCCGGCCCGCAGATGCCGACTCAGTGGCGAGGCGGCACATGCTGATTGTAGCGCTCCATCAGATAGCAGAGACAATCTTGTCGGATCACCGTGGCGTCGGCGGTCAGCATCGAAGGCATCGCTGGGACTTGGAGCTTCAGCTCGTCTTGTTCGATGCGGAAGAACTGATCGGCGACGTTGCGGCCATGCTCGTCGCGCACGTCGATGCGCGCTCCAGGGCGCGCCTGCGCAAAGGCGGTGCCAGCCGGTAACTCGCGAAAGTTGAAGCGCTCGAGTTCCGGCGACAGCACCAACTGCGCCTCGTGCGGCGGAAAGCCAAAGCTGACCTGTTCCGGGATCGTCACCCGCGCGACGGTGTGAAAGAGGTCGAGATCCTGCGCCGGTAGGGCGTGGTCGGGCAGCGCGTGCAGATGCAGGCAGGCATCGATGAATTCCCGCGCGTGCTCGATACCACGGCGCTCGCCTACCCGCCCGCATTCGAGCGTGACCGCCGGGCAGAGCGGCGCCATGGCTTGCGATTGAACGCCGGTGGGCCGCAGGAAGTACACCACCGTGCGCGCGAACAGGCGCGCCAAGTGCAGGGATCGGTTGTCGAGGCGGTTGACGCAGGCGTAATGCGGATTGCTGCCGGTGTTGTTGTGCAGGTCGATGCTGGCGAACAGCCCCCGCCGCTGCATGATCTCGACCACCTCGGCCATCACCGCCCGCGCCGGCGAGGCCGGCTCCTCGGTGCCGGGCCAGACGCGGTTGAAATCGGGCTGATCCGGCAGATGGCGTGCATTGGCCGCAGCGGCCTGGACGTTGCCGATGAACAGACTCAGCGAGCGCGGCAGGCGCAGGCGTCCGTGGCGCTCGAGACAGTGGCTGAGCAAGAGCCGCACCGCGTCCCAGCCGACCGGCTCGTTGCCGTGCATCAACACCGACACGAACAGCGCCGGCTCGCGCTCGCCGGCGAGATGGATCAGCGTCGGGCCCGGCAGCCGCGTGCCGAGGTCGATGCTGTTGAGTTCGAGCAGCCCGTCGGGAAGCTGGTCGAGTTCATGCAAGGTGAGGGGAGTCTCGGTCATGCGTGGACAGATCCTGTCGGTTGCGCGGAATCGGTTGCGCGCGCGGGGTCGGCGCGGCGGGCGGCGGCGCAGTGCCCGCCTTGGATGCGTTACTCTAGCACCGAAGCGAGCCCGGTAAGGGTGCGCCAGCGTCAGTGTCTGGGCTTACCGGGTTTCACCTCAACGGTTCCCCTCATCAATACGAGATCTCTTGTTATGCTCTGGCTGATTGTTGGATTGATTCTGTTTCTCGGCGCGCACTCGGTGTCGATTGTCGATGTCCAGTGGCGCGATCGCATGGTGACGCGGCTCGGGCCGCTGGCGTGGAACGCCGCTTATGGACTGACCGCGTTGATCGGCCTCATCGCGATCGTCATCGGTTATGGCGAGATACGCGCTAGCGGTGCCGCGATCCTGCTCTATCAGCCGCCGATCTGGATGCGCCACATCACGCTGCTGCTAATGTTGCCGGTGTTCGTGCTCTTGCTCGCGGCCTATCTGCCGGGGCGCATCCAGCGCGTGACCAAGCATCCGATGCTGTTGGCGGTCAAGCTCTGGGCGTTCGCCCATTTGCTAGCGAACGGCACCCTGGCCGATGTGCTGCTGTTCGGCGGCTTTCTGGCCTGGGCGGTGGCCGATCGCATCTCGTTGAAGCGTCGCACGCCGATTCCGGTGCCCGGCGCGCCCAGCGCTCGATTCAATGATGGGATCGCGCTCGGCGGTGGACTCGTGCTGTACCTGCTGTTCCTGTTCTGGCTGCATCAGGCACTCTTCGGCGTTGCCCCGCTGGGAGCGGTGGGTTGAACGACGGACTTGGACTCAACGCCTGGATAAGTCCGCCACGCGCGTTAGCGCGCGCGCCACTGGTCGATCAGGCGCAAGAGGCTCAACAGCGGTTGGCGCCAGCGCAGACGCGGCTCGGCGTAGCGCATCGCCGCGAGCAGACGCGGGCGCAGGGTCTTGCTGTAGCAGTCGGTCGCGCACTGATCGCAGGGCTGTTTCAGTTCGCCAAACACGCAGTGATCGAGCCGCTGATGGGCATAGCGCAGGAGGTTGCCGCAGTCCTCGCAGAGCCGACTCGCCTCGGCCCTGCCCGCCGCATGATGATCATGGCAGTAGATGGCGAACATCGCCGCGATGACGCGCTGCTCGCGCCGGATGCGACGGCCAGTGTTCGCAGGGCGCATCGGCGCCTTCTTCGCGGATCGCGCTGACGCTGACTGCGCCGGTGGGCTGGGGCGTTGGACGGGCATCTGCATGCGGCTATTATCGAAAAACCGCACCAAAATGGTTTGATAATGGTCAACCAACAGCGACGCGTCATACCCCGCAAGCAACGCCAGCATGGCGTGGGAGGCAGTGCCGCGCCAAACGCGCCCGGGCAGTGTGCGTTGCTATACTGAGATTCGTTCAGTCCCCCCACCTCGATACGCAGACCGATATCACCATCATGTTTTGGACCAATGTGTTTCTCGGAATCGCCTTCGTGGCGATGCTCGTGATCTTCGTCTGGCTGTTTCGCGACGGCGAGGGCCCCTCGCCCGGCCCGGCGATCATGCGCAAACGCGGCCACAGCGCCGACGACGATCAGGCCGCAGAAGAAGAGCAGAGACGCTGAGCGGGAGGCGCTCGCGTCAATCCGCCTCGGCACTCGGCAGAACGACCAGATGCTCGGCCTGTAACCGGATACCGATGCGCTCGCCGACCTCATGGCGGTGATGGCTCGGAACCAGGCACAGCACCTCGGTGCCGCTATCGAGTTGCAGGGTGTAAAGGAATTCGGCGCCGCGAAATGCGCGCTCGACGATCGTGGCCTCGCGCGGGCTGGATTCGTCGTAGAGGATGTCGTGCGGACGGATCAACACCTCGACTTCGCTACCGACCTCAAGCGCAGGCGCCGCTGGGCCATCGGCACGACCGAGTTCGGTGCGTAACTGCCCGGAATTCAACACCGTCGCCGGCATCAGCACGCCATGCCCGATGAAATCGGCGATGAAGCGATCCGCCGGTTCGTGATACAGCTCAAAGCCGGTGCTCCATTGGTGCACCGCGCCTTGGTTGAGCACGGCGATCTGATCGGCCATCGCGAAGGCCTCGAACTGATCGTGGGTCACCAGAATGGCGGTAATCGCCTCGCGCTTGAGCAGCGTGCGCACCTCGCGCGCGAGTTGCTCGCGCAATTCGGCGTCCATGCTCGAAAACGGCTCGTCGAGCAAGAGGATATCCGGGCGCGGCGCCATCGCCCGCGCCAGTGCCACGCGCTGCTGCATCCCGCCCGAGAGTTCGTGCGGATAGAGGTGCGCCGCGTCGCTCAGCCCAATCAATTCCAGGAGTTCATCGATGCGGCTTTGGCGCCGCGGCGCGCTGAACGTGCGCAGGCCAAAGCCGATGTTGTTGGCCACCGAGAGATGCGGAAACAGGGCGAAGTCCTGAAACACCATGCCGATATGGCGGTGCTCGGGCGCCAGCGTCCAGCCGGGCTCGGAGACGCAATGGCCGCGGATCAGGATGTTGCCCTTGCTCACCGGCTCGAAACCGGCGATAGCGCGCAACAGCGTGGTCTTGCCGCAGCCGCTGGGGCCGAGCAGGCAACCGATGGTGCCGTTCTCGAGCATGAAGTCGACATGGCGCACCACGGTGGTCTCGCCGTAGGCGACATCGACCCCGCGCAGCTCCAAGCGCGCCTGCGGGTTGGCGTCGAAGTGGTCAGTCATGTTCAGGGTGGCGTTCAGCGGTGGCGGGCCGGTTATAGGCTAGTGCGCGAGCGGGTGATCGAGCGGCTGAGGATGATCACGGGGATCAGGCCGGCGGCGACGATGGTCAAGGCGGCCGGCGCGGAATCGGCCAGGCGTTCGTCGGAGGCCAACTCGTAGGCGCGCACGGCCAGGGTGTTGAAGTTGAACGGACGCAGGATCAGGGTGGCCGGCAGCTCCTTGAGCACATCGACGAACACCAGCAGCAGGGCTGTCAGCAGACTGCCTTTGAGCATCGGCATGTGGATCTCACGCAGCACCTCGCGCGGCTTGAGCCCGAGCGAACGCCCGGCCTCGTCCATCGAAGGGCGGATCTTGCTCAAGCCGGACTCGACCGTTTGCAAGGAGACGGCGAGGAAACGCACCAGATAGGCGAACACCAGGGCCGCGAGCGATCCGCTCAACAGCAACCCCGTGGACAGACCGAAGCTGGCGCGCATCCAGCTATCGAGGCTGTTGTCGAGCCAGGCGAAGGGAATCATTACCCCGACCGCGATCACCGTGCCGGGGATCGCGTAGCCCATGCCAGCGGTGCGCACCGCCATGCGCACTGGCCGCGTCGGCAGCAGCCGGCGGCCATAGCCGAGCACCAGTGCCAGCCCTAGCGCCAGCACCGCAGCGCCGGCGGCGAGCGCGAGGCTGTTCAGCGCCAGGAGTGCGAACTCGGCATCCAGGCGCTGATCGGCGACCGTGATCGACCAGACCGTCAGCTGCCCGGCCGGCAGCAGGAAGCCTAAGGTGAGCGGGGCGAGGCAAAAGCCGACGGCCGCGACCGTCTGCCAGCCACGCAGCGGCAAGCGCCGGATCGACTGCTGGCGCTGGCTGGTATCGTGATAGCGCGCCGCACCGCGCGAGTGGCGCTCGAGCAAGATGAGCAGAAACACGAACCCGAGCAGCATGGCCGAGAGTTGCGCAGCGGCGGCGGGATTGCCGAGCCCGAACCAGGTGCGGAAGATGCCGGTGGTGAAGGTGGAGACGCCAAAGTACTCAACGGTGCCGTAGTCGGCGAGCGTCTCCATGAGCGCCAGCGAGAGGCCGGCGACGATCGCCGGGCGCGCCAGCGGCAGCGCCACCGTGAAGAAGGTTCGCCAGGGGCCGTTGCCCAAGGTCCGGCTGACATCGAGCACGCATAGCGACTGACTCAGGAACGCCGCGCGCGAGAGCAGATAGACATAGGGATAGAGCACCAGCGACAACATCACTGCGGCACCGGGCAGGGAGCGCACCTGCGGAAACCAATAATCGCCCCAGCCCCAACCGGTCAACTCGCGCAGGCCGGTCTGAATCGGACCGGCGAAGTCGAGTAGGCCGGTGTAGGTGTAGGCGATGATGTAGGCGGGCATCGCCATCGGCAGCAGCAGCGCCCATTCGAAGAAGCTGCGGCCGGGAAACCGGCACATGCTCGTCAGCCAGGCGGTACCGACCCCACCGATGAGGGTGCCGAGCGTCACGCCGAGCATCAGCAGCAGCGAATGGTTCACATAATCGACCAGGACCGTATCGACCAGGTGCGCCCACACCTCGCCTGCCGGCACGAACAGGAAGCCGACGATGACGAGGATCGGTAACGCCAGCAGGGTCGCGATCAGGATCAGCAGCAGGGGCCAGACGCGCAGCCAGGCGCGCACGCCGAAGGCGTCGGACATGGCCAATGCAGGGGTGAATGCGGTCATCGATGCGGCAGTGGATCGAAGCGAGCGTCGGCAAAGGTTGCCGCCGGCGCGGGGCAAGTGCCTATCATAACGCTATTGACAATCAGGGCACCCGCTTCGATCCATCCTGAGGCCGCCTTGGGCGTTAGCGCCAGCCGGCGCGGTCCATCAGCATCAGCGCTGCGCCGTTCAGCTCGCCGAGTTCGATCAGATCGAGTTCATCGGCTTTGAACTCGCCCAAGGCCGTGAGCACCGGGCTGATCTCGACGCCGGCGCGCACCGGATACTCGCCATTGGCCTCGGCATACCAGGCCTGGGACTCCGCGCTGAGGAGGAACTCGATCAGCTTGACCGCCGCCTCGGTGTTGCTGGCGGCGGCGGTCACCGCCGCGCCACTGACGTTGACATGGGTACCGCGACCGTCGCCGGCGCCGGGCTGATTGGGCCAGAACACAGCCATCTTCTCGGCCGGCTCGCGCTCGCCTGGATCATCGGAGGTCAGCATCCCGGCGAGATAGTAGGTGTTGGCGATGGCGATGTCGCATTGACCTGCGGCGGCGGCCTTGATTTGGTCGCGATCCCCGCCGCGCGGGGGGCGGGCCATATTCGCGACAATGGACTCGGCCCAGTCTTGCGCGGCCTCGGTACCGTTGGCGGCGATGAGCGAGGCGACCAGGGATTGGTTGTAGACGTTGCTCGAGGAGCGGATGCAGATACGCCCCTTCCAGCGCTCGTCGGCGAGCGTCTCGTAGGTCGAAAGCTCGGCGGGATCGACCTTGCCCTCGACATAGAGGATCGGGCGCGCGCGCAACGACAGGCCGACCCAATGCCCGTTGGGATCGCGGTAGGTCTCGGGCACGGCCTCGGCCACGACCTCGGAGGTGAAGGCTTGGGTGAGCCCGGCGGCCTTGGCGCGATGCAGATTGCCGGCATCGACCGTCAGCAACAGATCGGCCGGGCTATTGCGGCCTTCGCTCCTGAGCCGTTGCAGCAAGGCATCGGCCTTGCCAGTGACCAAGTTGACCTCAATCCCGGTCTCCTCGGTGAAGCGATCGAGCAGCGGCTTGATCAGGGCCTCCTGACGCGCTGAGTAGAGATTGACCGCCTCGGCGGCGGCAAGACTTGGGGCCGCCGCGAGCGCCACGCAGAGGGCGGCGAGGGGCACGCGAGCGGAACACAGGAGGCGGCGAGCGCAGATCGGTATCATGGTAGGACTCCAGAAAGGGTGTGATGGGAATGACGAGGACCGCAACGCGGACACTCCGGTGCAGAGTGTGTCCGAACCGAGCGAAAACAACAAGACTGATGAGAATGGTTGCGATTAACCTGCTGAGCGACGGCGCCTTTCGGATCTCTGCTTGAAAGTGCCTGCGCGAGCAATGACCTTGACGCCAAGCATCTGGCCCGAGCGGCCGGATTTTCACGGAATCATGACCAAGGGTCTTGAAACCCGGCGTTGGCGTCGTACTATAACCTAGTAAACTACTCAGGTATCGGAGGGGAACTGATGAACGCGATCCCAGCAGCGGCCACCACGGTCGAGAACAAGGCCGATACGACCGGCCAATACGATGACTTGGTCAATGCCGGCTACGAGCACGGCTTCATCACCGACATCGAATCCGACACCTTGCCACCAGGCCTTGACGAGGGGGTGATTCGCGCCATCTCGCTGCGCAAGGGCGAGCCCGAGTGGATGACCGACTGGCGCCTCGCGGCCTACCGCAAGTGGCTCGAGATGCCGACCCCGACCTGGGCCTCGGTCCACTATGCGCCGATCGACTACCAGGCCATCTCCTACTTCTCGGCACCGAAGAAGAAAGACGGCCCCAAGAGCCTCGACGAGGTCGATCCGGTCCTGCTCGAGACCTACGAGAAGCTCGGCATTCCCCTCGAAGAGCAGAAGGCGCTCGCCGGCGTCGCGGTCGATGCGGTGTTCGATAGCGTCTCGGTCGCGACCACCTTCCGCAAGACATTGCACGAGGCCGGCGTGATCTTCTGTTCGATCTCGGAGGCGGTGCGGGACTATCCCGAGCTGGTGCGCCAACACCTCGGCAGCGTGGTGCCGCCGACCGACAACTTCTATACCGGTCTTAACTCGGCGGTGTTCACCGATGGCACCTTCGTCTATGTGCCGAAGAACACCCGCTGCCCGATGGAGTTGAGCACCTATTTCCGCATCAACAGCGCCAACACCGGGCAGTTCGAGCGCACTCTGATCGTCGCCGACGAGGGCAGTTATGTCAGCTACCTGGAAGGCTGCACCGCACCGCAGCGCGACGAGAACCAGCTGCATGCCGCCGTGGTCGAGTTGATCGCGCTCGACGATGCCGAGATCAAGTATTCGACGGTGCAGAACTGGTATCCGGGCGACGAGAACGGCAAGGGCGGCATCTTCAACTTCGTCACCAAGCGCGGCGACTGCCGCGGCCATCGCTCCAAGATCAGTTGGACCCAGGTCGAGACCGGCTCGGCGATCACCTGGAAGTACCCGAGCTGCATCCTGCGCGGCGACGACTCGGTCGGCGAATTCTACTCGGTGGCGGTCACCAAGGGTCGCCAGCAGGCCGATACCGGCACCAAGATGATCCATCTGGGCAAGAACACCCGCTCGACCATCGTCAGCAAGGGCATCAGCGCCCAGCACGGCCAGCAGGCCTACCGCGGGCTGGTGCGCATCGCGGGGCGTGCCGAGGGCGCGCGTAACCACACCCAGTGCGATTCGCTGCTGATTGGCGACAAGTGCAGCGCCCACACCTTCCCCTACATCGAGGTCAAGAACCCGAGCGCGAAGATGGAGCACGAGGCCACCACTTCGAAGATCAGCGACGATCAGCTCTTCTACTGCCGCTCGCGCGGGCTGGCGGAAGAAGACGCGGTGTCGATGATCGTCAACGGTTTTTGCAAAGAGGTTTTTAACGAGCTGCCGATGGAGTTCGCCGTTGAGGCACAGAAGCTGCTGAGTATCAGCCTCGAAGGCGCCGTCGGTTAGCGAGAACGGCACACCACAGTTTAGGAGTATCCGTATGTTGTCTGTGAAGGGCCTGAAGGCCAATGTCGGTGATGAAGAAATCCTGCGTGGCCTCGATCTCGAGGTGAAGCCCGGCGAGGTACACGCGATCATGGGGCCGAACGGCTCCGGCAAGAGCACCTTCGCCCATGTGCTCTCCGGGCGCGAGGGCTATGAGGTCACCGCCGGCAGTGCCGAGTTGGAGGGGACGAATCTGTTCGCGCTCGAGCCCGAGGAGCGGGCGCGCCTGGGGCTGTTCCTCGCCTTTCAGTACCCGGTCGAGCTGCCCGGCGTCAACAACATGTATTTCCTCAAGGCGGCGCTGAACGCGATCCGCAAATCGCGCGGCGAGGAGGAACTCGATGCGGTCTCCTTCATGCGACGGATGAAAGAGCGCCTGAAGGTCTTGCACCTCGATGACAGCCTGCTCAAGCGTCCGGTCAACTTCGGCTTTTCCGGCGGCGAGAAGAAGCGCAACGAGATCTTCCAGATGGCCATGCTCGAGCCGAAGCTGGCGATTCTCGACGAGACCGACTCGGGGCTCGATATCGACGCGCTGCGCATCGTCGCCGATGGCGTCAACGCGCTGCGCGGCCCGCAGCGCTCGATGATCGTGGTCACCCACTACCAGCGCCTGCTCGACTACATCGAGCCCGATCATGTGCATGTGCTGGCCAAGGGCCGGATCATCCGCTCCGGCGGCAAGGAACTGGCGCTGGAGCTGGAAGAGAAGGGCTACGGCTGGATCGCCGATGGGGAGGCAGCATGAGCGCGGCAGCCAACAGCAGCCGCCAGCCGACCGAGGCCGCCGAAGCCTTCGCCGGATGGCTTCGGAACCTCGGTGGCGATGCCGCCCCTGAGACCGCTGGCACGGGCTCGGGGCCGACCTGGCTGGCCACCGAGCGCCAGCAGGCCGCCGAGCGCGTGCGCACGCAAGCGGTGCCGACCGGTAAGTCCGAGGACTGGCGCTATACCGGCCTGCGCGCGCTGATCGAGCAGGGGTTCGTCCAAGCCGATGAGCCCGTCACGGCGCTGACGGTGGACGACATCGACGAGGTGCTCGTCCCCGGGCTCGAAGCGCATCGGGTGGTGCTGGTCAATGGCCGTTACGCCGAGGCGCTGTGCGATCTTGGCACGCTACCGCGCGGCGTGCGTATCGGGAGCTTGCGCGGCATGCTCGACTCGGACCCAGACGCGGTGCGCGGCGTGCTGACGCAGATCGCCGGCGAAGGCAGTCATCTGTTCGCTGCGCTGAACACCGCCGCGATGCAAGACGGCCTGGTCGTGCTGCTCGAGCGCGCCGCGTTGCTGGAGCGCCCGATCGAGGTCATCCATCTCTCGGTCGGCATGGACGAGCCGCGCGTCGCGCAGCCGAGGCACCTGATCAGCCTGGGCGAGGGCGCCCAAGCGCAGGTGATCGAGCGCTATGTCAGCCTCGGCGATGCGCTCTATTGCACCAATTCGGTGCTTGAAGTGGCGCTTGGCCGCGATGCGCTGCTCAAGCACGCGCGGGTGCAGCAGGAGAGTCGCAACGCCTTTCATATCACCGGTCTGTATCTCAGCCAAGACGCCAACAGCCGCTATGCCGGCGTCAATATCGGTCTCGGCGGCACCTGGGCGCGCACCGATCTGGTCACCCGTTTCAGCGGCGAGCATGCCGAGTGCGACTTGCAGGGCTTGTACCTGGCCGGCGACAAGCAGCTGATCGACTATCACATGGATGTGCGCCACGGCCTGCCCAACTGCAGCAGCCGCGAGCGCTTCAAGGGCATTCTCTACGGTAAGGGGCGGGCGGTGTTCGATGGCCTCGTCTATGTCGCGCGCGACGCCCAGAAGACCGATGCCAACATGTCCAACCGCAACCTGATCCTGTCGCCGAATGCCGAGGTCGATACCAAGCCACAGCTCGAGATCTACGCCGACGACGTCAAGTGCAGTCATGGCACCACGGTCGGTCAGATCGAGCCCGAGATGCTGTTCTATCTGCGCTCGCGCGGGATCTCGGCCGCATTGGCCCGGCGCATGCTCTGCCTTGGCTTTGCCGGTGAGATCATCGACGCCCTGGGCCCGGAGGCCTTGCGCGACTACGTCGCCGAGCAGGTCGGTGCGCGGCTCGAGCAGGCACCGCTGGATTAAGTGCGGACACAGTCCTTTGCAGTCGAGGTAATGCTCTTATGAATAGGTTAGCCAGATTCGCCGGCTTCGGTACGGACGAACGTGGACAGATCGATCGGGACGATGTCATCGCCGCCGAGGCAGCGAACGCCGCAGGACAGGCCGTGGGCGATCCCGAGACGCTGCGCGAGCCGATCATCGCCGCGCTGCGCCAGGTGCATGACCCGGAGATCCCGGTCAACATCTACGATCTTGGCCTGATTTACAGGATCGAGATCGCCGACAATGGCGATGTCGATGTCGATATGACCCTCACCGCGCCGGCCTGTCCCGTCGCCGGCATGATGCCGGTGATGGTCAGGGATGCGGTCAAGACCGTGAACGGTGTCGGTGAGGTCGAAGTGGAGTTGGTGTGGGATCCGCCATGGACGCCAGACACCATGTCCGACGAGGCCAAGCTGACCCTCGGCATGCTGTGATTAGCCGGCCTTGTCCCGATGCACGGCAGGTAAGGTGTCTTGGAAGGCCTCGCCGTAAATCTGCCAGATGGTGATGAACAGCGAGGCGATCAGCGGGCCGATCAACAGTCCGGCCATGCCGAAGGTGAACAGCCCGCCCAAGGTGCCGAAGAAGATCATCAACTCGTGCATATCGGTGTGCTTGCCGACTACGATCGGGCGCAACAGATTATCGACCCCACCGACCACCAGCAGGCAGAACGCCATCAGCCCGATACCGGCACCATAGGCGCCCTGAACGATCAAGATGATCGAGGCCGGCACCCACACCAGGGCCGAGCCGACGCCGGGAATAATCGACAGCACCGCCATCACCGTTGCCCAAAAGACCGCGTTCGCGACCCCGGCAACGGCAAAGGCGGCTCCGGCCAAAGCGCCTTGCAAGAGGCCAACGAGCAGGGTGCCGATGACCATGGCCTGCATCACCGAGGTGAACTTAGCCAGCATCCGGCGCTCGTCGCGCTCCTGCAACGGCAGGTAGTAGAGGATGGCGTTGATCACCTTGCGGCCATCGATCAGGAAGAAAAAGAAGGTGTAGGAGAACACCACGGTCAAAAACAGGAAGCGAACCGTGCCCAAGGCAATGTTCGAGATCTGATTGACCAACAACTTGCCAAACCCCTCAACGGCGCCGGCAATCTGCGTCGTCATCTGATCCTCATAGGGGATCAGTGCCTCGTAGAAGGGCATTTCCTCCAAAAGCTCCCGGAAACTTCCAGGCTCCTTGAAGAAATTGGCCACGATGGGGGTCAGGGACTGGCCGACATTGATCGCCTGTCCGACAAAGACCATGGTCAGGATCACGACCGGAATCAATACCATGGTCAGCAGCAGCAGGAGCGTGATCAGCGAGGCGATGAAGCGCTGGCCGCCCAGCCACTGGCTGAGCTTGACGTAGCCAGGATAGGTCATCGCGGCGAACACCGCCGCCATGAAGATGGCCACCAAAAACTGCTGGACCATGGTCAGGAACAGCAACGAGATGACGCCGACTAGCGCGAGCAGTACGGCTTTGTTGATCGTTTCCTGCTGCATGGAACGTCCTCAGGAATACTTGACTATTTTCATGGAGAAAAAACCTCGCGCGCGCGATCCTTGGGCGACAACGCACAGCGCGGCAGCCTCTCGACCGAGATCGCTGCCGCATGAGGCCAACAGGCACAGAGGGTCAGTGATCAATGGACAGGTTTACGCGCAATTACAGCATTGTTTTAGGCATCGGCGTGGTCGTCCTAGCGGCCTGGTGGATGAGTTCGATCTGGCAACCCGAGGTCTGGACGATCAACGACCAACTCGCCGAGGATGCCAAGCTCTCGGACTATCCGTACCAATTCCGCGTCAAGCGCCTGGAAAAGGGCGTGGCAACGGTCTCGTCACCCCGGAATTTCGACGTCCCGGCGATGCGCTTCCTTGAGGTCATCCATCCCGAACTCGCGGGCCTAGCGCAGGATGACCCCAGGGCGATCGCCGCGCAGCAGGATCTGATCGATCACCAGAAGCGCGCTCAAGGGCTGGTGCTATCGCAGCCGGAGGTCGAGCGCATGACCTGGGAACTCGATGTCCAATGGCTCGCCGATCACGGCGTTCAAGTCAGCGGCCGATAACGGATGCGATGCGGCTGATCGGCCTCGGTGCCCAGGCGACGATGCCGATCCTCCTCGTAGTCCGCATAGTTGCCCTCGAACCAGGTCACCTGCGATTCGCCCTCGAAGGCCAGGATGTGGGTTGCGATACGATCCAGGAACCAGCGATCATGGCTGATCACCACCACGCAGCCGGGGAAGTTCAACACCGCCTCTTCCAGCGCGCGCAGGGTCTCGACATCGAGATCGTTGGTCGGCTCGTCGAGCAGTAGTAGGTTGCCGCCGCTTTTCAGCAGCTTGGCCAAATGCACGCGGTTGCGCTCGCCGCCGGAAAGGTCGCCGATGCGTTTCTGCTGATCCGAGCCCCTGAAATTGAAGCGGCTCACATAGGCGCGCGAGGGCATCTCGAATTTGCCGACGACGAGGATGTCCTGACCGTCGGAGATCTCCTCCCAGACCGTCTTCTTACCGTCGAGCGCGTCCCGGCTCTGATCGACATAGGCGATCTCGACCGTCTCGCCGACGCGCAGCTCGCCGCCGTCGGGCTGCTCCTGGCCGGTGATGATGCGAAACATGGTCGTCTTGCCGGCACCGTTCGGGCCGATCACGCCGACGATGCCGCCCTTGGGCAGGTTGAACGAGAGGTCGTCGTAGAGCAGGCGATCGCCATAGCCCTTGCGCAGCCCATTGGCTTCGATCACCAGGTCACCGAGGCGCGGGCCTGGTGGGATATAGATCTCGTTGGTCTCGTTGCGGCTCTGGAATTCCTGCGACTGCAGCTCCTCGAAGCGTGCCAGACGGGCCTTGCTCTTCGATTGCCGGCCCTTGGGATTGGTGCGCACCCATTCCAGCTCATGCTTCATCGCCTTGATGCGCGCCTGCTCGGACTTCTCCTCCTGCTCCAGGCGCTTCTCCTTCTGCTCCAGCCAGCTCGAATAGTTGCCCTGCCAGGGGATACCGTGGCCGCGGTCCAACTCCAGAATCCAGCCGGCGACATTGTCGAGGAAGTAGCGATCATGGGTCACCGCGACCACAGTGCCGTTGTACTCCTTGAGGAAGCGCTCGAGCCAGGCCACCGATTCGGCGTCGAGATGGTTGGTCGGCTCGTCGAGCAGCAGCATGTCCGGCTTCGAGAGCAGCAGCCGGCAGAGCGCAACGCGCCGGCGCTCGCCGCCGGAGAGCTTGCTGACCTCGGCGTCCCAGGGCGGCAGGCGCAGCGCGTCGGCGGCCTGATCCAGGGTGCGATCGAGATTATGGCCATCGGTGGCCTCGATCAGGTCTTCCAGCTCGG
>PWTO01000006.1 GCA_003562815.1 Chromatiaceae bacterium
CTCGTCGCCCACCGCCTCCACCGCCTGCCCCGCGACCAGTGGTTCACGGGCCGCCCCAACGCCAGCGTCGTCATGGCCGCCTTCCGCCACGCCTCGCCCGAAGGTGCCCGCTTCACCGACACAGCCCTCGGCACCCGGTACGCCAGCCTCGCCGACACCACCGCCCTCGAGCAAGTCGCCCACCACCTCCGCCGCCCCATCCCTTCCGCCGATAAGCCGTCCGCAGCACCCGGCCCGACCTCACCAGCCGATACCGCCTCTACCAGGCAACCCTGGCGGGCACCTACGCCGACCGCCGCGGCCTCCAGACCACCTGGCCCGCCCTCGACCGCCCCGACGACGACACCCCATCCCAAGCCTTCAGCACCCGCCTCCGCCACACCCCCCTGACCGGCATCACCTACACCAGCCTCCGCGACCCCACCGGCACCAACCTCGCCACCCTCCACCCCACCGCCGTCCAGAACGTCATCCAAACCACCCACCTCGAGCTCACCGTCCGCCCAACAGGCAAAATCATCGCCCGCCGGCTCTGACGCGGCGGGACTTGCAAGAATCAAGCAAAAGAGAAAAGGATCGGGGAGGCAGCGCCTCCCCGCACCCCACCAATACTCTAAAAGTACCGAGGGGGCGTGGGGGAGATCATTTCCCTCACATTCTTCTCATCTTGATGACTGCAACCTGCCCCTCACGTCGCCCGCACCGCCATCCTCGAACCCGACGACACCACCAGCCAACGCCTCGGCCGCCACCTGCGCGAAGCCGGCAGCAACGGCGTCACCTACCCCAGCGTCCGCCACCGCCCCGGCCCCCACGCAGGAAAATGCATCGGCACCTTACGCCCAACCGCCGTCCACCCCCCCACCCAGGAACGCCAACTGCGCTACCACTGGGACGGCACCCGCGTCAGCCGCTGGTTCGATCACGGCACGGGCACCTGGCAGCTGCGCTGAGCCACGACCATCCGAAGCGAGGCCTCGAAGAAGCACGAGAACATGCGGGAAGGCAGGACCTTCCCGCGCCCATCGGGTACTTGGCGGCAGTGCTCTACCGCTGCTGCTGCCAGAACCCGAGCAAGCGCAAGCGGGAAGGCAGGAAAGGCTCAGGGAACACCTATAGCTCTGAGATTGACATGCCCACGTATTCGATTCTAAATATATTCCTGACCGAATATATGGAGATTGGAATGCACGGCCGTACCGCCCAGCGCCAGCAGCTCAAACGCAAGCTCGAAGCGGGCATCAGCATCCACATGCCGGCACCTCGCCGCATAGGAAAAACGTGGACACTCAACCGTCTCGCTTCAGATCTTGCTGCCGATGGCTGGTGCGCCATCGAAGTTGACGTGGAGGGCATTCGCACACCCGAAGCCTTCGCGAGAGAGCTTTGCAAACGCATCGAGGCGCAGAGCACACTCAAGGCCAAGTTCGAGGCACATTTCTCGCAGAGGATCGCCAACCTGCTGGGCGGCGGCTTCGGAGATCGGCCACTGGACGCACTGGGCAAAGTGGACCCGCTGGAGTTCCTGGAAACACTCATTGCATCACTTGACGAGGCCGGCACTAGGAGTGCCATCCTCATCGACGAGATCGCCTATTTCTTTTTGCATTGTGCCGAGGATGACCCCAAAGGAGCGAATTCCTTTGCATACCGGCTTCGCGCGCTGGAGCAACGATACAAAAATGTGCGCTGGGTCCTCACCGGCTCCATTGGGCTCGATACTATAGCGAAGCAGTACGGTATTGAGGGTGCTTTCGTCGATTTCGAGACATTTGTTCTTGAGCCATTCACTACCGAAGAGGCGCGTTCCTTCATCAGAGATCCTGAAATACAGCAACAATTCAACCATATGTTCGATGCAAGCGATGCGGATTTCGACTCGATGTTTACACAATTGGGTTGGCTTGCACCGTTCTACCTCAAGCTCGTTGCGAACGAAGTGCGGCCCGCAGAGCCTGGCGCTGACGGCAAGCCACCGATTGTCTCGACCGCGGAATTCGAGGCAGCGTTCGAAAGGCTGCTCCAGCCGAACCGGCAGTCCGAATTCGCGGTTTGGCGGGAACACGTGAGCAAGAATCTGCCAACCGCCCTGCGCCAGATCGCCATGCATCTGCTGCACAGGCTATCCGAAACGCCAGACGGTGAAATACTCGACACGCTCCTTGCCCGAGCGGAGCAAGCACAAAAGGGCGCCACGAAGCGCCAGGTCAGAGATGTCCTCGCGATCCTGATCAACGACGGCTTGATCACAAAATGCGGCGACAGATACGCGTTCCGGTCCGGCCTGGTTCGTCGGTACTGGCACGAATACGAGGCCGAATGACCATGGCGCCAGCTCTTGCTCTCTACAATCAGTCCACTGGCAGCGACGATGACTTCATCGCAAACTTCGTCGCACGTCATGATGTTCTCGAGACCCTGTGCCGACGCTTGCGATCGGCCAACGAGCACACCGGCGATGTCCATCACATTCTCATCGGACCACGCGGCATGGGCAAGACCTCCATGCTCCGACGGCTGGCAATCGCTATCAACCGTGATGCCAAGCTGGCATCATTGTATATTCCGCTGAGTTTTCGGGAAGAACAGTACAACGTCCTGCATCTGAGGAATTTCTGGCAGAACTGCACGGAGGCCCTGGCCGAATGGGCTGAAAGGACGGGTAAGCAGGAACTGGCCGACCGCATTGACCAGCTCATTGAATCGAATGTCTGGAACGATGACGAGAAGGCGGCCGAGCAATTCAGGCACGAGATGGCAGTTCTTCGCCGCCGTGCCGTGCTCCTGATCGACAACATGGATCTCATTCTCGATGCGCTTCCTGATGACGATCAATGGAGCCTTCGTCGCTACCTGCAGCATAAGGATGGTCCAATTGTCATCGGAGCCGCGACCCAGGCGCTCAAGGAGGCCGCCGACCGCAAGGCTGCCTTCTATGAATTCTTCCAGCCGCATTACCTCGAGCCTCTTGCCATCGACGAAACCATGGCTTGCATACGACAGCTGGCCGTGGCCCGTTCGGCGCACGGTCGCCGCGTTCTCGATGTGATCCAGCGGCAACCCGAACGGCTCAAGACGCTGCACACCTTGACCGGCGGCAATCCCCGCGTCCTCGTCCTGATCTATAGACTGCTCGAAACCGCAGAGACAGAAGCCGTGATGGCCGATCTCGAGTCGCTACTCGATCAAGTCACACCCTATTACAAGGCGCGCATCGAAGAATACCAGACGCCGCAACAACGCGCGGTCATCGACGCGATCGCCCTTTTTTGGGACCCCATTTCCATTGGGGAGCTATCGCGGGTTACCGACATCAAGACGACGACGCTTTCGGGACTACTGACCAAGCTCCGCAAGGATGGCCTGATTGAGAACACCGAGACTTCCGGCCCTTACGCGGGATATCAGATCGTCGAGAGGTTCCTCAATATCTGGTATCTGATGCGGCACGGGACCCGCCGAACGAAGCAGAAAATGCGATGGCTCGTCGGGTTCTTGACAAGCTTTTATTCACGGCGGGAATTGCGCGACCTCGCCGAGCGTCTGCAAACGGCGGCTCGGGCTCGTCATGTGCACCCCGACTACCAGTATGCCTTTAAAATTGCTTTGTCGTATCCCGCTTTTGACGACTCTCGATCGGCGTCGGGGTTGGGGAGCGAGGCCGATGGTCATTTCTCTGGTTCCGCGCAGATCGATGGCACTGGTTTTGTGAGCGACAAAATCAGATCGGCTTTCGATAGGGCGCGATCTGCATTCGAACTGGGGGATTTCGGTGGATCGCTGAAAGTGCTTTCTCGAATAGTCGAAGAGGCGGAGAAACATGACGGGGCTGACGCTGCGATAGCGGTCGCCAGGGCGCTCGTGAACAAGGGCGTCACGCTTGGACAGCAGGGCGACAGCAGCGCCGCCATTGAGGTCTATGACAGCGTCGTGGCGCGGTTCGGCGATGACGAGACACCGGCGCTCCGCGAAGGGGTCGCCAGGGCGCTCCTGAGCAAGGCCATCACGCTTGGAGAGCAGGGCGACAGCAGCGCCGCCATTGAGGTCTATGA
>PWTO01000137.1 GCA_003562815.1 Chromatiaceae bacterium
AACAAAACCCACGTTTTCTTGCCGCGCTGCCCATGAGCGGCCCCAGCCCCGGCTTCGTCTCGCAGGAAGAAGCGGCCGGAAAGCGCACCGGTGTCAATGCTCTCGAATACGATGTTAGAGCTGCGGCGACGGGTCGGCCCGGTGGCGTCTCTCACAGCCGGTCTTTTGCGTGCCGATTGACAAGCTGACCTTAGGGGCGGATAGACTCCGCAACGGGCCACCATTACAATTTGGAGCATCGGGTTGAAGAACTTGCGAAGCCACGACGAGACTGTGGTTTTCACATGTTCTGGCGCAGCGTTAAATGGAAGCGAGTGAATGGGAGGTCTCGGTGCAAGCTTTCAGCAATGGCAAAAGTCGTGGCGGCGAGGCTCCGATGACCGCCAACCCAACGATATCGGAGGTGCTTGCCAGTTATCTCGCTGACGAAAAAGCTCGCCTCGCCGCGAATACATACGGACTTTACGCAGAGGTGATCGAACTGCTTCAGCACAGCCTGAACGGTTATGCGGCCAATTCGCTGGACAAGGACGAGTACGAACTGTGGGAAGAACTCTTCAACGCGGACGGCGACCGGCATCGAGAGTTCTGCGAGATATTCGGACCGGAGCACATCCTGCCGCATATGGGGGAGTTTCTGAGTTATTTCATGGTCTGCAAGGTGATGGCCGGCCAGGATTTGCTGCGCGCATCGGGTACCGTCACCAAGAAACTGACGAAGTGGCTGGCGGACAAGGGCTATGCGACGGCTGAAGAGATCGATGACGCCATGGAGCGCGGCGCCGATGCGGCGCGCGATCTTCCCAGAGCCGAGAAGCTGGGCGCGTTGCTCTACGAGTTCACGTCGAGCAAGTATTCTCCGAATGACACGGACATCGAAGATCGCTTCGAGATCAAGCGCGTGGAGCCCGGTAAGGTATGGCTCGAAGGCTTCGACGACGGCCGGCTGTTGGGTCCGATCACCCTGCCTGCACAGGCGACGAAACTATGCCGGGTCGGCTGGACGATTTTCGGAGCCGTACGAGAAACCGGAAAGAAGTGGGTTCTGGTCGAGGCGTGGAAGGTCTATCCGTAGTCGTAAGGAGCAGCCTCATGCGCATCAAGAAGCCCCGACATGCCTCTTTGGACGAAGTGAAAATCTCCAGGGAAGACGATGGAGCCGTCATCGAATTTGCCGACCCGACTATCTCGACGACTCGTTTCAAGATTGGCCGGCAAGTCCGCCATATGTCGGACCAGGCGATCCTGAACATGTTCAACGACACAATCTTTGCCATGGATCAACTGGCCGCGGCGTACGAAAACGTCGTGATCGAGATTCCACCGGGTCAACCGCAAATCGAGTACTCGGAACGATGTGACCAGTGGGTGCCGCGTGGCGACCTGCTCCGCTGCTTCATCGAGGATGGCGGACCCGACGGCGAGGTCACTGTCTATATCGACGACCAGGAACTGTCGCTTCGGGAGTTCGGCCGGCTGCTCCTTACCCATGCGGGCTGGGGCATGCGCATGGCCTTCGTGCCCGACGACCTTGTTGAGGAGGAGCCCGAGGTCGAAGTCCGCGTGCCGCATGATGGAGAGCGATAAAATCGAGGGATGCTTTCATCAGTTACCGATGTTCCAAATGGAATAGGCTGACAGGAATTCCGAAGAAGCTTCGGCGTCTCTCGCACCACCCTGTATCGTGCCCTGGCGGACGAGGCGTGACTGCGGCGATTTCGGTGATTTGTCTGGTGGGCCGTCTTCTCGCCCGGTCGCATCCCTTTGCGCCCTGTCTCAGCAATCTGCGCTGGTCGCAGCTGGCATGCGCTGGCTCAGCCAATCTGAGCCCAGTCACCTGGATAGTCTCAAATAATCCGCGCTCGACAATGCGATGATCTCGCGCTCAAGCGCCGATAATCTCAAGCCGCTACACGTAGGCGTCGGCGTTGCCCGCGATGCTGCTCCGCTCAGTCGAGCAGGTCGAGGAGACGCGCATTGTTGGCGCGGATCGTGTTGTAGAGCGCGGTGCTGCGCTCGGCGAGATCCGCGTCGTCGCCCCAGTCGCCCGGCCGCTCGAAATCCGACCCCACGCGGTAGCTGTTGCCCGCCGCTGTGAGGAACCAGCCGATGGCCGCGACTTGGTGGCGATCATCGATAACATTGCCATCGGCGAGTGAAAGTCTACGCAGCATCAGCCCGTCCGCATCTGTCTGATACACCAGCGCAGCGCGCAGGAGCCGGTCCGACAGCGCGCCCACGGCCGCGCGGAGCTCGGGTCGGGTGTCGAGGAAGGCACTGGTGCCGTCGCGCTCGCGCAGCATCGAGAAACCGCCGGTGAGGTTGTTGAGAAAACGCCACTGCGCTTCGGTGTCGACGCGTTCGCTCGCGGCCTCGACCCCCTCGCCGGTGTACACGACCGCATCAGCGATGCCCCAGTCGCGCACGGCCGTGTCGCTGGCGGCGAGCGCCTCGGTCATCGCGGCCATGCGGTCGAAAAGTGCTGCGGCGCCGTCCATATGCGCGTCCTCGCCAAAGACGACGAGTATTTCGTAGAGCGCCTTGTGCCCGCGCAGCAGGCTGCCCAGCGTATCGAGCGAATAGGCGCCGCCATCGCCGAGATCATAGGCGCCGATCTCTGCATCCCAGGCGGCATCCAGTGTGCCTGCGAGGTTTTCGGCCACCTGTACCAGCCGATCGACGGTCACGCCATGCACGGCCTCCATATGCTCCCGGCTGAGCCGACCCATGTCATCGGCGCCGCCCGGCTTGTCCCAGCGCACGAAGGAATAGGCGAGCGCATGCATCGCTTCCAGCCCATGCGCCAGGCTGGCCGCGTCGCGCGTGCCGTCGATATCGGCGAAGTTGCGGGAACCGTAATGTTCGGCGATCAGGCGCCGGGTCATCGTACTGAGATAGCCCACGCCATCGAAGGTCAGTGCCTCCTCAAGGCCCAGATCACCCCAGCGTCCGGCGCTGTGATGCATGTGATAGCTAAAAGAAGCATGGGCGAGATCGCCGATATCGAACGGCTTTCCGGCGGTCCAGGCATCGCCGTCGAGAACCATGCTGCCGGCTTCGTCAGCGATCAGCATCGCCGAAGCCGCTTGCATGACCTCGAGCCAGGCCTCGCCCTGACGCCGCATAGGATCACCGGCGAGCTCGGCGTCGTAGCCCTCATGCCCCATCTCGCTGGCGCGCATGATGCGCCCAACGCTAGCAAAAGCATGCATCACCGCCGAGTAGTCGCGGTGATGCAACGCCCCCCGATAGATGAGCGGCGCACCGTCAGCATCGAATTGCGCCGGGATCTGCGGGTCCGGTCCCTCGACCGTCGGCATTGGCTGGTAATTGGCCTCCGCGGGAAAGGCTATCAGGGCTGCAGCGAATAGTCCGAGGATACTGCGCGTGTATCTGCGAAGCAGTTGAGACATCAAAACCTCCTTGTCACTTTCGGTTTACGACGTGCCTCAGGATAAGGATCACTGCAACAAAGTGCCCTCAGTCTACGCCAAACCAGAACAGACACGAACACTGTCTATGGATCGTGTCCGGTGGCCTGATGCACTTGGCGGCGGATTGCTAAGGATCACCAGCTTGGCCTACAACACGCGCCGACCCACCACCTTTTGTCAATGCCGATTGGGGTTGCTCCGCTGCCGTGACTGAGGCCGGCGCCGGTTACAGGTCGAACCGGTCGAGCTGCATCACTTTCGTCCACGCCTTGACGAAATCCTCGACAAACTTCTCGTCGGCATCGTCGGAGGCGTAGACCTCGGCGACTGCCCGCAGTTCGGGGTGCGAGCCGAAGATCAGGTCGACCGACGTGGCCGTCCACTTCAGTTCGTCCGAGCGCCGGTCGTGGCCCTCGTAGAGGCCCTCGTAATCCGATGACTTCGACCACCGCGTCGACATGTCGAGCAGGTTGACGAAGAAATCGTTCGTCAGCGCGCCGGGCCGGTCGGTGAACACGCCGTGGCTCTTGCCGTTGGTGTTGGCGTTCAGCGCGCGCATGCCGCCGACCAGAACGGTCATCTCGGCTACAGTCAGCGTCAGCAG
>PWTO01000284.1 GCA_003562815.1 Chromatiaceae bacterium
CCCTCTCCCGCGACGTGAAGACGATGCCGAAGCGCTGTCCGTCCAGGCGCCCGACGCCGACCCTGGTCATGCGTTGCACGCGCTCGGGTGCCAGCCGGTCGCGACTGTCGAGCCCGACGAAGGCCGCGTCCAGGCGCTCCTGGGTCTGTCGTCGGACGTTTTCCAGGATACCGGTCAACAGGATCACCATACGGTAGCCGGCATCCGCGGCCTTGCAGATCAGTGCCGCATAGGACGCCGTCTTGCCCGATTGCACGTCACCGACAACCAGACCCCGCCGCTTCCAGTCTCCTGACTCATTGGGGTCGCCCAGCAGGTCCAGCAACTCGTCCGTGGAGTTGTTCAGAGTGCCGATGACGCCCGGTGGCCAACCCGAATTGCTGAGCAGCTGACGATATCGTGTCCAGTAGAACGGATCGATGGCTGCTCGGCGATTGTTAAGCCACGGCTGATGATCGTCGTCCGAAGTTATCGTTTCACCTTTGTCCATCCTGATTGCCAAGCGGGAATGAATTATGCGCCTAGCCTCGTCTACCGTTGGCGTCGGTATGTCAAACGCAGTTGCCAACCTTTGCAACACGTCGTCGATCTCTGCCTCCGTTGGTGGTGGATTGTCGCGAAACCGCGTTATTGCCGTAGACGCCAGCTGTTCAGGGGAATCGCCCGTCATTTGAGAAGCTTCTCCGCAATTCGCCGAGCCGCATCCTGATTCGCATTAAATGGATAGGTTATATGAAGTTCTCTCAATATTTTTTTCACTTGATCAGATTGATCAGAAAAAGCATCGACAAGGCGACGCGCACGGTCCTCAAGTTCCACTTCTTCGAGCTCTGGCAGTGGCGCGACAGGCAGGTCGTTCGTCATCTGGATGTAAATGTCCTGCACAGGAATCGATGTCTCGATCAGGCTAAGCAGATCGGCGACGGCTGCTTCCGAGGGAGCCCGCGAGCAAGCCTTCACCAGGGGATGATCGCGGTTTATCCGCCAAGCCGCAGCGTGATCACGCAACTCGTGTCTGGCCCAAATCGAGACAACCTTGTCCTCGATCTTATTGCCGCGATGCCGATAGACGTTGCGGCTTCGGGCCTGGACAGCACCAACGATCCGCTTCAGATGCGGGCGCAGGGCACCCGGCGGTTCGACGATTGTCTTGCGAATGTCGATCTTCCAGATGTGGTCGAGTTCGATCGGCACATCGACGCGAATTCGTGCGAGTCGAACAAGCTCGTCCGCCGGCACGATCCGGAACCATCCGCCTGGAACCACGAGGCGCCCGCCTCGATAGATGTAGAAGCCATGCCCCGTCTTCAGTCGATCCCTGCCGCCGGCGCGCGCCAACTCGTCCGCCTTCAGGCGTGAAGGGAAGGGCAGGACAAACGGCGAGATATGCACTGCGTGGCCATGCACATTAATGGTTTCGCCATGAAGCGTCTGGCCGCGCGAATGCTTTTCCAGGAACGGATCAAAAACGGGAAGCGGTCGGCCGTTGATGTCGATCGAGAACTCGCCAGCCATCTCCCCCGCGAGGAACCGGTGAAAGGCAAGGGCCAATCGGTCTGCCGCCTCGTCCATGATGGCGTCGAGGCCACCATGACGATCCCCGGCGGAAACACTCAGTCGATCGAGTTTTTCCCAGAGCACGGCCGTGCCGCGGCCGCTGGCGTAAAGCAGCTCCTTGACCTGGGGATCGATGCTCTCCTCGTCTCCTCTCTCGAGCCACCATGTCCCTCGGCTGCGGCACTCGTCGAGGTCCCAGGCAGCCACCGCAAGGCGGCCGGACTTGATCGTCGCGACAGTCAAACGGCGGCATTGCGACAGGGAGGCAGTCTTCAGCCCGAGGCCGAATCTTCCGAGATCGTTTGCCATCCGGTCATCCCCGGGATCCCTGCTCCCGAACCGCATTGCGGCGACCAGTTCGACGTCGTCCATGCCTTCGCCGTTATCGATGAGGGCAACGAACGGCTCCGGTGTTGAACGAAACACGATCGAGACGCGCGTTGCCTTCGCAGCTATGCTGTTGTCTACGAGGTCCGCCAGCGCCGCCGGTGCATCGTAGCCTACAGCTCGCAGGGAGTTCATCAGCACAGGAGCGACAGGAGGCACTTCCACGCCAAGGGCACTCCCTCGCCAGGGTATCGCTGACTCGCGAAGCTCATACATATCAAATGCAACTCCAGCGTTATTCAACCATTGAGCACAGAACGATCAGGAATGTCCAGCGTGTGCACGTCGACCGCAGGAACGAAGTCTGGAAGCAAGCCCAGAAAGCCGCGTGCCCACAAGGGCGATATCATGTCTGTGGAGAAGCGCTCCGCATTGATGAGTCGGATCAAGGGGACCAACACCGGACCAGAAAGAAAAATGGCCGCCGCGCTCGAAGCCTTGGACCTCGTGTGGGAGAGCCACGCGCGTGATTTGCCGGGCCGACCTGACTTTGTGTTCCGCGAAGCGCAGGTCGCCGTTTTCGTCGACGGCGATTTTTGGCACGGCTGGCGCTTTCCGGCGTGGCGACATAAGCTTTCGGAGAAGTGGGAGCAAAAGATCGAGGCGACCCGATTGCGCGACCGGAAAAATCACCGGAGGCTGAGGCGGATGGGATGGATTGTTCTGCGGTTCTGGGAGCACTCGGTAGAGCGAGATGTCAACACATTAGCTGCCAAAGTGTCGAGCGTCATTAAGCAGCGTCCGCCGGCGCGTCCCTGGCTAAACGGTCTGACTGCGGCTTCATCATCGTCACAGGAAGACAGGAAATTTGATGCCGATTAGGGCAGGTGATTTTTTTTCAGGCGCTGGAGGAAGCAGTTCTGGTGCGGTGGCCGCTGGCGCGGAAATGGCATTCGGTGTCGATTTATGGCCGTTGGCCGCTGCAACATACGGCGACAATTTTCCCTCAGCCCATTCCATCTTGGCTAGCCTGTCGGCGAACGGACCTCTGTCCTTCGGCCACGATCCTGGCCCAGTTGACCTGCTACTCGCATCGCCCGAATGCACCCACCACACCTGTGCGCGAGGTGCCCGCGCGCGCGATGAAGCCAGCCGTGACACAGCGCTGTACGTGCTGCGCTTCGTCAGGCGCCTTCATCCCCGTTGGCTGGTGATCGAGAATGTAGTCCAGATGCGGACGTGGCACCGCTTCGGCGAGTTGCTGGCGGCACTCCGCGACGAATTCGGTCGGCACCATGTGTCGATTCAGACATTGGATGCCGGCGACTTCGGCGTGCCGCAGACGCGGCGTCGGCTGTTCGTGATCTGCGATCGGCTGCGGCCGCCGCCGGTATTGGCCCGTCGCCCGGGCCTGCCGACCCTCGAGGCCGTCAGCATTCTCGATCCACCCGGTACCTGGTCGGTCCGCCCCCTGTTCAGCCCGCGCCGGGCCGCGGCGACACTGGAGCGGGCGCAGCGCGGCATCGCCGCACTCGGCGAGGGCGTGCCGTTCCTGATCGTCTACTACGGCAGCGACGGCGCCGGCGGCTGGCAGCGCCTCAACCGGCCGTTGCGCACGCTGACCACCCTCGACCGCTTCGGCCTCGTCGAGTGGCACGACCGCGAGCCGACCCTGCGGATGCTGCAGGTGCCCGAGCTGCGCCGTGCCATGGGCTTTCCCGAAACGTTCCGGCTGGACCGCGGCACCCGCCGCGAGCGGATCAAGCTGCTCGGCAATGCCGTCTGCCCACCCGTCATGCAGGCGATCGTCGAAGGCCTGATCGCCGATCGAGCCCTCACGGCACCGCAGGTCGCGGCGGCGTGAGGATCGAGGCCGGGCAGAATGCCCCATCGCACTGCCACCGTCTCCACGCCCCGCGAAAATACCCACAGCACCGCGAAAAATGGCAGGAACATCGCCGAAATCCCGCCCGAATTTTCCGATCCAGGCCAGCCGTCGCCACAACACCCCGCCACACACCCGCAACCCTCTGAGATCCCCGAGAAAACCTCGCCCACTGACACCAGCGCCAGTGCCGAAGAAATCGCAGGGGTCCAAGGGGATGATCATCATCCCCTTGCTCTTCTTTCTATTGCTGTC
>PWTO01000106.1 GCA_003562815.1 Chromatiaceae bacterium
GGCAGTAGCAGACGACAGCGAGCTTAGCTTCAACGATGGGTCCGAGATAGGAGTCAACGTCGAACCGACGCTGCCCACTGGCCGTTCGGTAGGTGCTAATGCGCCCTTCGTTGGCGTCTTTTCGGAGGGTGTTTGCATGGAGTCCTAATATCTTAGAGGCCTCTCGGGATGGGACATACCTGGGCATGCGCGCTTCGCGTTTGGTTTTATATGTTTACGTAAGTTAGCATACTAACACCTAGGTTTTAACTCTCGACTTGCGGAAACACCTGATGGCGCATTGTGTAGGATCAGATAAACGCGCCATCTTCGAATGTAGCCCCGATAGTAACCCGGTGGGCACCCGAACCACAGTCGGAAGCAACGAACAGCGTTCGCCCATCGGCAGCACTGCGCGACGAGGGTTAGAATCGTTGTTAGCCATCCTGGTCCAACCTACTTCACCGAGACCCATCATGACCGACAAAGAACCGTTGATCATCTTCGATACCACGCTACGCGACGGTGAACAGAGCCCGGGTGCGTCGATGACCCGCGACGAGAAGGTGCGCATCGCCACCGCCCTGGAGCGGCTGCGGGTCGATGTCATCGAGGCTGGCTTTCCGGCTGCGAGCAACGGCGACTTCGAGGCCGTGCAGGCGGTTGCCCGCGCGGTCAAGGACAGCACCGTCTGCGGCCTCGCGCGCGCGCTCGAGCGCGACATCGATCGCGCCGGCGAGGCGCTCAAGGATGCCAACGCCGGGCGCATCCACACCTTCATCGCCACCTCGCCGATCCACATGGAGAAGAAGCTCAAGATGAGCCCGGACCAGGTGGTCGAGCAGGCCGTGATCGCGGTCAAGCGCGCGCGCCAGTACTGCGACGATGTCGAGTTCTCGCCCGAGGACGCCGGGCGCTCCGAGATCGATTTCCTGTGCCGCATCCTCGAGGCCGTGATCGACGCCGGCGCCCGTACCCTCAACATCCCCGACACCGTCGGCTACGCGGTGCCGCATCAATTCGGCAGCCTCATCGCGCAACTGCGCGAGCGCATCCCAAATGCGGATAAGGCCATCTTCTCGGTGCACTGCCACAATGACCTCGGGTTGGCCGTCGCCAACTCGCTCGCCGCCGTCCAGCATGGCGCGCGCCAAGTCGAATGCACCATCAACGGCCTCGGCGAACGCGCTGGCAACGCCGCGCTCGAAGAGGTCGTGATGACGGTGCGCACGCGCCAAGACTATTTTCCGTGCGACACCCGGCTGGACACCACCCAGATCCTCAGCTGCTCGCGCCTGGTCTCGGGCATCACCGGCTTCCCGGTGCAGCCGAACAAGGCCATCGTCGGCGCCAATGCCTTCGCCCATGAGTCCGGCATCCATCAGGACGGCGTGCTCAAGCATCGCGAGACCTACGAGATCATGCGCGCCGAGGATGTCGGCTGGCAGCAGAATCGGATGGTGCTCGGCAAGCACTCCGGTCGCAACGCCTTCCGCGCGCGGCTCGAGGAACTGGGCGTGCAGCTCGCCACCGTCGAGGAGCTGAACGAAGCCTTCCGCCGCTTCAAGGATCTGGCCGACAAGAAGCACGAGATCTTCGACGAAGATCTGCAGGCGCTGGTCACCGACGCCACCCTCGGCGGCGCCAACGAGCGCGTGAAGCTGGTCTCGATGCGGGTCTGCTCCGAGACCGGCGAGACACCACGCGCCGATCTGGTCCTGAGCGTCGACGGCGAGGAAGAGCCTGGCACCGCGATCGGCGGCGGCCCGGTCGACGCCACCTTCCGCGCCATCGAGTCGATTGTGAACAGCGGCACCACGCTCAAGCTCTACTCGGTCAACGCCATCACCAGCGGCACCGATGCCCAGGGCGAGGTCACGGTACGGCTCGAGCGCGGCGGCCATGTGGTCAACGGTGCCGGTGCCGATACCGACATCGTCATCGCCTCGGCCAAGGCCTATCTAAATGCGCTGAACAAACTCAGCAGCGCCAGAGCGCGCGCCCACCCGCAGACCGGCGATGTCTGAGCAGCGCGTCAGCCGAAGCCCGGTGCAGCAAACGCAAGCGCTGAGCTTCGTGCATCGCTGGCGGTGGCATCACTGCAGGAGCCGGAGTCTTGCGCATCGCCATGGGCGTTATCGCCATGGATGAAGCGCGCCGTCTGCGTTATCTAGCGGCCATGGGCATCCAGGCTTGGCAGCCGCGTGTCGCCGCTGATTCGGATCAGGCACCGCGCGCGGCGCTGACGCCGAATCCAGACCCGGCGACCACGACAGGCGCGACCGGTGCGCAGGCGGTTTTGCAAGCGATTGCGCGCGCGTCATCGGCCCGCAGGGCCCAAGCCGAGGCATCGCCAGTTGCCAGAGCGCCCGACGATCAGCACGGGATCGCTGGCATGGACTGGGATGGGCTCGAAACCCGCGTCGCCGAGTGCCGCCGTTGTCCACTCTGCGAAACTCGAACCAACACGGTGTTTGGGATCGGCGACCGGCACGCCGAGCTACTGTTCGTCGGCGAGGGTCCAGGCCAAGACGAGGACCAGCAGGGCGAGCCCTTCGTCGGTCGCGCCGGCCAGCTCCTCAACAAGATGCTCGCCGCCATTGGACTCGCGCGCGAGCAGGTCTACATCGCCAACATCGTCAAATGCCGCCCGCCGCGCAACCGCAACCCCGCGCCTGACGAGGCCAGCGCCTGCCGCGTCTACCTCGAGCGCCAGATCGCGCTGATCGAGCCCAAGCTCATCGTCAGCCTCGGCGCCGTCTCGGCCAACAACCTGCTCGGTCACAGCGAGGCTGTTGGCCGCATGCGCGGCAAGCACCATCATTATCGACCCAGCGATGGCGCCGAGCCGATCCCGCTACTGGTCACCTATCACCCATCGTATTACTTACGCAGCCCGGCCGAGAAGGCCAAGGGCTGGCAGGATCTGCAACGGATCATCGAAACCGTGCGTGAGCCATTCGAATGAAGCAATGGCTGGAGCAGCAAGGTGCGACCTTTCAGCCCGGCAAAGGCTCGCATCTGAAAGTGTTTCTCCTCTGTACAGTACAAATCACGCCAAACTCATTCCACTACGGCCAAACCAAGCGCATCTGGCAGGAAATCGAGGGATGGAGTTGCAAGGGCTGTCCATCAAGGAGGAAGCCGAGCAGACGCAAGAATTGAGCAGCGAAGGTCTCGCGCTGAGCGACGAGTCGCTGGAGCACATCGAGCCCGTACCGGAAGAAGCTAACCTGCGGTCGCTGAAGTGTTTTTTTTCGCGAATCGGCTGTTGCTCATGGGCCCAGAGTCCGGCATGCAAGGCCCAGGTGCTGGGCAAGGCGAGCAGGCCGAGGAGGTTCTCGAGGCGTTCGGGCTTGGTCAGATAGGTGTCTTCGAGGTGGAAGCCATGGCCCTTGAGGGCGGCGAACAAGGTTTCAATCGTCCAGCGCTCGGCGTACTCCTGCAGCGCCTGGGCGGCATAGGCGTCACTGGCGATGAGCAACCACTCGCCGTCCTCCAGGCGCTTGACGCTCAGGTACAGGGGCTGCCCCCAGAGCCGACGCGGACAAGCGCAGCACGCGCTGCTCGTGGACCTGCAGGTCTTGAAACTCACGAAGCAATGGGGCTTCTTCGCCCGAGCGGCTGCGGCGGATACGCCCATTGGCCTTCAGGCGCAGGCGAAACGGAATCTGCTGCTCACGCAGCGCCTCGACCCAGGCGCGCCCGACGAACTCTCGGTCAGCGAGCAGGTAGGCCAGTGATTGCACTGGGAAGGTCTCGCGCAGGCGCGTGAGCAGCTCCACGCGCTCGGCGGTGTTGGCGTTGACCGCCTTGGGCAGGGCGCTCCAGAACAACGGCAGGCTCAGCCCCCGGTAGGAAACCCCGAGCACCAGCAGGTTGATCTCGGTACGCCCGAGCGTCCAGTTGGTGCGATCAAGCGTCAGCACCCAGGGCCTGTCCTCGGGCAGCAGCAGCCAGGCGAGGGTGCGGGCGATCTCGGCCTGATCGATCGTGAAGGTGCGGAAAAATCGCTGCAGACGGATGTCGTTAGATGTCA
>PWTO01000090.1 GCA_003562815.1 Chromatiaceae bacterium
AGCCCGCTGCGTGGCGAGACCTTCGTCACCCGCAAGATCACGCGCGCGCTGGCGCGGATCAAGCTCGGGCTGCAGGAGCGTCTGTATCTCGGCAACCTGAGCGCGAAACGCGATTGGGGGCATGCGCGCGATTATGTCGAGATGCAGTGGCTGATGTTGCAGCAGGAGACGCCGGAGGATTTCGTCATTGCCACCGGGGTGCAGCACAGCGTGCGCGAGTTCGTCGAACTCAGCGCCAAGGAGCTTGGACTGGAGCTGACCTGGCGTGGCGAGGGCGTCGATGAGAAGGGCTACGATGCCGAAGGCCGCTGTCGGGTGGCGGTGGACCCGCGCTATTTCCGGCCGACCGAGGTCGAGAGTCTTCTCGGCGATCCGTCGAAGGCGCATCAGCGGCTCGGCTGGACACCGAAAACCAGCTTCGAGGAATTGGTCCGCGAGATGACGCGAGAGGATCTGCGCGCCGCCGAGCGCGATGAGTTGACGCGACGGCACGGCTTTCGGCTGTTACAGCGGCACGAGTAGGCGGCTTGTTGCGGAAAGTGGTGTTATTGCACATTGCTGCCTTGAAGCCAGTGAGCACAAACTGGAGCGGCGGCTTTATGTTAGAACGATTCTTATTTACAGCGTATAGGGATTCGATCGCAACTCATAGGCGTCAATTCAGTCGTTTTACGATAGAACATCGGTGTCATAAAACCAACGTTGCACAGAGATGACAGTTAAGCTAGGCTTTAGGTGATTGTCCCTAGAGTGCAAGACGATCACTCGTTCTTGGCGGTTCCGCTTGGCCATCATGCGCTCAATGATGGGAGGGACCGCTGAGCAGCTCAATGTTTTTAGGGTTTTTGCAATGTCTACTCACTTCAAATGCGGTATCCATCGATTCGGAAGCTGGCTTGTGCTCTGTAGTGCAACGGGTCTTGCTGTTGGCCTTGCGGGCGCGGCGCGGGCGAATACTGAAACTTATCATTTTAGCTTCGATCTCAACCAAGGCCAAGGTTCGGGATTGGTTTCCCTTAGGGGTCCGGCTAACGCGACCGCTGTCAGACTCATCGATGATAGCGCGAGCTTTAACGCAAAATTTGAGTTAAACGGTCAAGTTTGGACCGAAGAGAATTACAGCGCGTTATATCCGCGTTCTATCGGCCTAGCAAAAAGCGCAGAAGGAGATTGGTTTTGGGATGATGATGCTGGAGAGTGGGCTGAGGCTGAGATCATTTCGTTCGATAATGATGAATCAGTCTTATCCTTCGATGAAGGCGATGAAGGCTCGAGGATCTTTCGAATTGATGGTGAACCTGCGGGAGACTATCTCGCGGTTCGCGCCGAGCCCGAGCCCGAACCCGAACCCGAACCTCAACCTTGGCCCCAGCCCCAGCCTCAACCCGAGCCTGAGCCTGAGCCTCAAATAAATCCTGTTGAAGTCTTGCAGCGCGTTGCCTTCACTGAGAATACCCGATCGACCGCTCATGCCATCGGCACCGGCTGTCCTCAGGTGGTTGGAACAGGCACGCGCTTCAGCGAGGATTGCACCGACTTGGTGGTGGCAGCAGCGTCCGGAGATAAACGGCGAGAGGAGCAGTCAACGCAGACCCTGAGTGTGGTCACGGTCGATCAAGCCACGGTGCCACTGTCCTCCTCGCGCGCGAGCCTGAGCACACAGTTGCAAAACCTGTCCTCGCGTCTGACGGCGCTGCGCGCTGGCGCCACGGGTCTCTCGGTACGCGGGCTTCAGATGGCGGGCTTGGGTGAGCAACCCTTGGCCGGCGGTGCGGCGAGCGCCGATGGGGCGATCTTCAGCGATGAGCGTGTCGGCGTCTTCGTCAACGGGAGCTACAGCTCGGGCGATAAGGATGGCACGGCGAACGAGGACGGACTCGGCTTCGACGCCTGGGGGTTCACCGCCGGTGTTGATTATCGCTTTACCGATGCGTTCGTGTTGGGGCTCGCGCTCGGCTTTGGCGAGAATGTGACCAAGATCGATCGCAATGGTGGCCGACTCGACACCAAGACCTTCAGTGTGAGTGCTTATGGCACTTATTTCCTCGATGATGGCCTGTATCTCGACGGCATCCTGACCTATAGCGACAACGATTACGACCAGCGGCGCAATCTCAACTACGTCTTGGATAACACCCTGGTGCGCCAGACGGCCTCCGCCGACTATGACGGCTCGCAATGGTCAATGGCAATCGGCGGCGGCTATCAGTTCTCGAATGGACCCTGGAGCTACGGGCCGACGCTACGCCTGGAGTATGTCAGCGCGTCGGTGGATGGTTATGCCGAGCAGATGTCTAATCCGAATCTACCCGGCGGCGGCTGGGCGGCGCGCTTGAACAAGCTCGATCAGGAATCCTTCACCTCGTCCATCGGCTTCGATGTCTCGCGGGCGGTGAGCATGGAGTGGGGGGTGTTGTCGCCGCAGCTCAATCTGAGCTGGATACATGAATTCAAGGACGATGCGCTGAATATCAATGGTGTCTTCGTCGAAGATCCGAACCGCAACCGATTCAGCGTCACCAGCGATCGGCCGGATAGTGATTACTTCAACGCTCGCATCGCGGTGGCGGCGCAGATGGCCGGCGGTACCAGTGCCTTCCTGTACTACAACAAGGTGTTCGGCTATAAAAATCTCGACGTCGATAGCTTCGGCGCCGGCGTGCGGATGGCATTCTAGGCGGGTGCCGCGAGAGGCTACCCGGTGGGGTAGCCTCTGTGATCAGGCTGCGCTTGCGCTCAGTGAAAGGGTAGTGCTATGACACCGTCATCGGGCTTTTTATCAATCGGTATGAGTTCGGACTCGCTGTGTGAGCACTCTATGTAGAACACTACCGTGAACTCAAAGGCACGACCTCACTACCCACAGTGCGCAACAACTGCATGCGCCTAAACGACAAGGAAATCCAAGCAATCGAGCAGGCCGCGCGCGAAAGCTTTGCGCCCCGCTCGACGGTGCGTTTGTTCGGCTCCCGACTCGACGATGATCGACGCGGGGGAGACATCGATCTGCTGATTGAACCGCCCGTGCCGCCAACACCGCAGGAGCTGGTCGAGCAACGCAACCGCTTCATTGCCCGACTTTATCGGCGGCTGGGCGAGCGTCGCATCGACGTGCTCATTGTGCCCGCCGATCTCCCAGACCATCGTCCGGTGGTCGAAACGGCTCGCCGCGAGGGCCAGCTTCTGACGAGAGTCTTAGAATGAGCGTCAAAGACCCGCTTGCCACAGCCCTCTGGGAAGCCGACCGCCATCATGCAACGCTCGTATTAGCCTTACAGGACTGGTACGCGGCGCCGGCCGCGAATCTGGCGGACCTGGAAGCAAAGCCGGAGACCTTGAGGGTTCTAGATCAGCTGCTGTTCCGTTTCACCAAGCTGCAAGATGCACTCGGTATGCGCTTGGTTCCAGCAACGCTCGATATGCTGTCGGAGCCGTTCGAGCAATGGCCGATGATCGATCGCCTGAACCGGCTCGAGAAACTGGGCTACATCGATGTCGAGAGCTGGCTGCGCTGGCGTGAGATCCGCAATCGGCTCGCGCATGAATATCCTGATCACCCGGAAACCCGCTTCGCGGCCATCGAAGCCTCAATCACGGCGGCGAGTGACCTCGCGGCGGTCTACCGCGCATGGCGCACACAGTTGGGCCGGTGAAGACACAGGCGGCCGCTTTGGAGCCTCACGTCCCTTCCCCGTGCTGATCTTGATCTTGTTGCTATGGCCAGGCTGGGCGGGTTAGACAGACGCCGCTCAGCGGGGCGGTTCAAGAACCGTTAAGCCGCCCATGTTCGCTTGTAGCGCAGTGGGAATCTCAATGCTGCCGTCCGCCTGCTGGTAGTTCTCGAGCACCGCGACCAGCGTGCGCCCGACCGCCAGGCCCGAGCCATTGAGCGTATGCAGTAGCTCCGGCTTGTTGGTCTCGGGGTTACGCCAGCGTGCCTGCAGGCGGCGCGCCTGGAAGTCGCCGAAGCAGGAGCAGGAGGAGATCTCGCGGTAGCGTTGCTGACCGGGCAGCCAGA
>PWTO01000161.1 GCA_003562815.1 Chromatiaceae bacterium
CTGGAAATGCTACCGGCTTGGCGCAGATGTCGAGGTCTCTCTTGAAAACCGCGTTCGACTCGCAACCTCATCGTTTTTGGACGCTAGATCATCTACGGGCGTCATGCGCTCACCCTGGGTAATAACGGAGACCGATCGATGATTTCCAACGAGATGGCCGCGCGCCTCAATGCACAGATCAACCGCGAACTGTTCTCGGCCTACTTCTATCTCGGCCTGTCCGCGCAGGCCGAGAGCAGTAATCTCACCGGCACGGCGGCCTGGTTCATGGCCAAGCACGGCGAGGAGATGAGCCATGCGCTGAAGATCTACCGCTATCTGCTCGATCAGGATGCCACCATCGAGCTTGAGTCGGTGTCGGCGCCGCCGGCGAAGACCGCCGGCATCATGGATATGTTCGAGCGCACCATGCATCACGAGCGCAGCGTGACCAGCGCGATCAACGATCTGGTCGATCACGCCTCGCGCGAGAAGGACCACGCCACGCACATCTTCCTGCAATGGTTCGTGACCGAGCAGATTGAAGAAGAGGCGACTGTCAACGATATTTTGGGCCGCTTGCGGTTGTTCGGGGACCAAGGGCAGGGGCTGCTGATGATCGATAACGAACTCGCCGCTGCGGCGAAGAAGATCGGCGCCGCCGCCGCGCCGGCCGCCTAGCTAGGCCGCCGGCGCCGCCTTCCATTCAACCAACATCATGCCCAAGAAAAACGGTAAATGTTGCAAGAAATACAAGGAAGGTAAGCGCTGCAAGCAGTGTCCAAAACGGGCGAAGGGAGCCTAGGATCGCGCGTCGCCGTCGATCCCTGTCGCCACCGATCCCATTCAGGCTTGCCGCTGGAGGTTGCCCCATGGTCGTCTTGTCTCGCCGCGTCGGTCTTCCATGGGATCGGCCCATCGTCTGGTCCCGCCGGGGTCGTCTCCCGCTTCTGGCGTGGCTGCTGACTTGGCTATTGGGCGGCGCTTCAGCGCTCGCCTGGGGCGCGACCGACGATTGGCCCGATGACTGGCCGGACGAGTTCGATCTGTCCTCGCAGGTGGCCCGGGTCAGCGACGGCGAGCTGGCGTTCATCCCGACGGCGGCTGCGGCCGGGGCGCACTATCACCGCAACCGGATCGCGATCAGCGAGGCCAGTCTCGATCAGGGGCTCGATCAGGGTTGGGTCGATCTGATCCAGTGCCACGAAAACCTCGATCCGGTCCCGGCTGCGCAGATCCTGTTTCGCGCGAACGGGATTCGTGCTCTCGCGATCGCGCACAGCCGGCATATCGGGCGTGCCTGGGTGGAGGGCCATAGCGTGCAGCTCGAGGATGTCGGCGCCGACGCCGAACTCTGCATCCAGGCCCAGAGTCGGGCCCTGCTGGCGCTCGGCGACGGCCTGTTTCGGCTGCGCAACGGTCCCTATATGCGCCGCTTTCTCGACGGCTACTATCCGATGCGGGTCGCGTTGCACATCGAATATCCCACGCAGCGGCTGCGCCTGGTCGGGCAAACCCCGCTGACGCAGGACGGATTCAACGTTCATCGCACCGCGCAGGGGGTGCAGGTGGACGCGACCTTCGAGGGGCGTCTGACGACCTGCTTCGACTTCTGCGAGCGCGACGACGAGACCTGCGGCGACAAGGCCCCGGACTGCGGCTCGCTATCGCTTCGCTAGCCGACGGCCCGGCGCGCTCTCAGAGCACGAGCGATTTCAAATAGTCGCGGAATGACGCGCCGAGTTCGGGATGATTCAGCGCGAGTTCGACCGTGGCTTGGAGATAGCCTTCCTTGCTGCCGCAGTCGTAACGCTTGCCCTCGAAGGGATGGGCGATCACCATCTCTTCGTCGAGCAGTGCCGCGATCGCGTCGGTGAGTTGGATCTCGCCGCCGGCCCCGGCCTGGGTCTGCTCGAGCTTCTCGAAGATCGCCGGCGTGAGCAGATAACGCCCGACCACCGCCAGATTCGACGGCGCTTCCTCAGGCTTGGGCTTCTCCACGATCGAGGTCACCCGCAGCGTGCCATCGGGCTGCTTCTCGGTCTCGACGATGCCGTACTTGTGCGTTTCGCTCGGCGGCACTTCCTCCACGCTGAGAATGCTGGCACCACCGCTGCGCGCGTGCAGATCGGCCATCTGCTCGCAGACGCCCTTGCCGGCATTGTCGATGAGGTCATCGGCAAGCAGGATCGCGAAGGGCTCGTTGCCGATCACCGGCTTGGCGCACAGCACCGCGTGTCCGAGCCCGAGCGCCTCGGGCTGGCGCAGGTAGATGCAGTTGACATGGTCCGGCAGGATGGTGCGCACGATGTGTAGCAGCTTGTCCTTGCCAGTCGCCGCGAGTTCGGCCTCGAGCTCGGGGGCCTTGTCGAAATGATCCTCGATCGAGCGTTTATGCCGGCCGGTGATGAACACCAGTTGCGTCGCGCCGGCCTGCTCGGCCTCCTCGGCGGCGTACTGGATCAGGGGTTTGTCGACCACGGGCAGCATCTCTTTGGGGCTGGCTTTGGTGACCGGCAGGAAACGCGTGCCGAGGCCGGCAACCGGGAAGACAGCCTTGTTGATCTTAGCCATGGGGGCTCCTTTCGAGTGGTTGGTTGGAAGGCAAATGGAATAAGGGTGGGTGCGCGGCTCAGTCGGGTGCGGGGGACGCCGGTGCTGCGGCCAGTTCAGCCGCGATTGCCGAGAGCGCGGCCAGTGGATCGGCGGCGGCCGTGATTGGCCGTCCGATCACCAGATAATCGGCGCCTGCGGCGATGGCGCGACGCGGGGTCATCACGCGTTTCTGGTCGCCGCTCGCACGCCCGGCGGGGCGTACGCCAGGCGTCACCAGCCGCTGTTTCGGCCCCAGTCGCGCGCGCAGATCGCGGGCCTCGTGCGGCGAGCAGACAACCCCGTCCAGCCCCGCTTGCGCGCTCAGCTCGGCGAGCAAGGCGACACGCTCACACGCGCGGCCCGGACAACCGATCGCCGCGAGGTCGTCGTCGTCGAGACTGGTGAGCACGGTCACTGCGATCAGCAACGGGCGCTGGGGTAGGGCGTCCAGGCGCTCGCGCGCAGCCCGCATCATCGCTAGCCCGCCCGAAGCATGGACGTTGAGCATCCAGACCCCAAGGTCGGCGGCGGCCGCGCAGGCGGCGGCGACGGTGTTCGGGATGTCGTGATATTTGAGATCGAGAAACACCTCGAAGCCGCGCGTGACGAGCTGTTCGACCAGGGCCGGGCCGGCGCGGGTGAACAACTCCTTGCCGACCTTGACCCGACAACGCTGCGGATCGAGTTGGTCGGCAAGGGCGAGGGCGGCGTCAGCGCGCGCATAGTCGAGGGCGACGATGATCGGGGTCTCGGTCAAGGCTTGTGTCCTGGCTGGGGTGGCAAGTTCGCTACAGGCTACAGGCTACAGGCTACAGGCTACTGGCGCTCGGGCGTGTCGTGGCACCTGGGGGCTGGCACAGCGGGGGTGGCGCAACGGCCTTGATACTGCCCCAATGCTTGCAGCTCGGGCATTGCCAATGCAGCGCGCGCGCCTCAAAGCCGCACTGATCGCAGCGATAGCTGGGTTGGGCCGCGACCCGATGCCGGATGACCTCGAGCAGCCGCGTATCGCCGTCGGCCACCTGTTGCGGGAAGCGCGCCAAGCGCAGCTCCAGCAGCCGCTCGACGCCTAGCAGATCGGCATGGCGACCGAGATAGTCGTCGAGAAAGCACAACGCCGCCTCGGGGCCTTGCTCGCGCTCGAGCGCGCGCGAGAGTTCAAGCATCAGGGGCGAGGAGGGATGCACCGCGAAGAGTTCGCCAAGCTCGCGGGCGACGCCCTCACGCCCGAGTCGCTCGCAGCAGCGCAGTAGCTCCGGCAGCATGGCCGGCAGATAGTCAGGTCCGCAGCGCGCGAGGTGGCGGTAGAGCATCAGGGCGGAGGCCGGATCGCCGCCTTCCATCTCCATCTGCGCCTGGATCAGGGTCGCGCGGATGCAGTTCGGGTCCACGGCCTGGGCGTCGAGCAGATGCGCGCGGGCCTCGTCGCGCTGCCC
>PWTO01000214.1 GCA_003562815.1 Chromatiaceae bacterium
CGCTGCCATCGACTGGTCCACTTCGATCTGCCCTGGTCGCCGATGCTGTTCCAGCAGCGCAATGGCCGCGTCGACCGCTTCGGCCAGCAGCGCACACCGCGCATCGACTACCTGCTCACCGAGTCCGAGATCGAGACGGTCAAGGGCGATCTGCGCGTCATCGAGGTGCTGGTGCGCAAGGACGAGCAGATCAGCCGCAACATCGGCGATCCGGCCTCGATCCTGCGCAAGCACAGCGTCGAGGCAGAGGAGCAGGTGGTCGCCGAGGCCCTCGCCAGTGGGCTCAGCGCCGAGCAATTCGAGCAACAGTGCATCGAGCAGGCCGAGCCGGAGGATGACGACGACTGGGAGGCCTCCCTGTTCGGAACCGGCGCTGATGACACGGCCGACGCGCCGTCGACCCCGCTCCACGCCGAGCCGCACCGCTTCTTCGGCGACCTCTACGCCTTTGCCAAGCAGGCCATCGCGCGCGTGCCGGAGGCTGCCGGCTATCGCATCGACGACCAAGCCCGCATGCTGCGCCTGACGCCGCCGGCTGATCTCCGCCGCCGTTTGCGCCGCCAGCTCCCCGCCGAGGTGCTGCGCGAGACCCAGGAATACGTGCTCTCCGCGCAACCTGGCATCGTCGAAGAAGCTATCCAGCGCGCCCGCGAGCAAGACCGCCAAGGCGCAGCCTGGCCCGACATCCAATACCTCTGGCCGCAGCACCCGATCTGCCAATGGCTGATCGACCGCGTCATCGGCGGGGTCGGCCGCCGCCGCGCGCCGGTCATCGTCACCCCGCAGTTGGCCGCTGACGAATGCGCGTTCCTGATGCTCGGCCTCATCCCCAACCGCAAGGGCCAACCGTTGATCGCCGAATGGAAGGCCATCGTCCGCCGTGGCAACGCAGATCACGCCATTGAGGACTTTGATCACTTCTGTCAGCGCGCCGGCATCGCCGAGCGCCAGTTGCCGAACGCCAAGCCTGCGCTGGACCTCAACGCGCTGCAGCAGGCTCTGGGCGACGCGGTGGCGACCATGCAACTGTTCGTCGAGGGGCAGGTCAAGGCCTTCAGCGCCGAGCGCGCGGCCGAGGTCGAATGCAAGCTGGCTGAGCTGCGCGAGCTGCGCAACGCCCAAGAGCAACAACTGGAGCTGCGCCTGGCCAAGGTCATCGAGAGCGTGCGCGCCGGTCGCCGGGCACGCCGTCAGCAGGACATCGAGAACGTCTTTGCCGAATACGGCCAATGGGTCAAGGATAGCCTCGAGGTCGAGCCGGTACCCTTCGTGCAGGTGCTCGCTGCCGTCACTGCCCAACCCTAGCCCTAGCATCCCGCCCTTGGATCGAGGACCGAGTCGAAATGGAACCCTCCGACAGCGTCGATATCTTCCCCGGCCTCGTCAACCAGAACGAGTTCTACAGCCATCATTTCTTCGCCCACGGCTTCCAGCCGCGGATCAAGGACTGGCTGCAGCAGCGCGAGACAGCCGCTGCCGAGATCGCAACGACCGCCGGCGATCAGCCGCCGGACCCGCCCGCGAAGCGCCTGACGAGTCTGGCCAAGGCCTTCTTCCGCCAGCACGCTGCCGTTCCGGCCGACGCGGACTTCGACGAGCGTTTGCAATGGCACCGCGAGCTACACCAAGGTCTGCTCGAAGCACTGGGTTATCGCCTCGACCCGCATGAGCAGGAATGGACCGCCGGACAGCCGCTGCCGCTCTGGGCCGCCATTGGCCGGGGCCTGAGCTTTGGAGCAAGCGCGGGCGCAAGCCTGGGAGCAGGTGCTGGCTCAGGCGCCGGTCTTGGCACAAGCCTGGGCGCAGCCTCAGCGCCAGGGCAGGGCGGCGCCATCTTGCCCGAGCTGATCATCATCCCGGCCTTCAACCCCGAGCAGAAGCGCCGCCCGGAAGACCCGCCGACCGACCCGCTCGACGCCATCCTCAGTGCGCAACACTTCCGCATCCAGGAGCTGCCCGCGCCCTACCTCGGCAAGCAGAAGAAGACCCCGCGCCCGCTCGCCGAGATCCTCTCCGACGCCCTGTTCGCCGCCGATCATCCACCGCGCTTTGTGCTGCTGATCGGCGAGCTGGAATGGGTGCTGATCGACCGCTTCAAATGGCCGAGCAATCGCCTGCTGCGCTTTGACCTGAGCGAGATCCTCGGCCAGCGCCAGCCGGCAACCCTGAACGCCTGCGTCGCCCTGCTGCATCGCGAAGCCCTCTGCCCGCTCTCCGGCGAGGGCTTGCTCGACAGCCTCGATGCCGAGTCCCACAAGCACGACGCCGGCGTCAGCACCGATCTCAAGTACGCCCTGCGCGAGGCCATCGAGCGACTCGGCAACGAGGCCGCCCGCCAATTGATCCAGAACCATGGCTTCAGCTATACCGGCACCCTCAAGCGTCTCGACGAAGGCCAGCTCAGCACCGAATGCGTGCGCTTGGTCTACCGGCTGATCTTTCTGTTCTATATCGAGGCCCGGCCAGAGCTAGGCTATGTGCCGATCAACAGCAGCGATGTCTACGCCCGCAGCTACAGCCTTGAGCACCTGCGCGACCTGACCCTGACCGACCTGCACAGCACCGCCGCGCAGAACGGCACCTACTTCGACCAGACCCTGCGCACGCTCTTCGCGCTGGTCGCCAATGGCACCGCGCGCGACCAACAGCTCATGGTCGGCTCGGCGACGATCAACGCCTTCGAGCTGGCGCCACTCGACAGCCAGCTCTTCGACCCCGCCGGCACGCCGCTGCTGAATCGGGTCCGCTTCCCCAACCACATCTGGCAGCAGGTGCTGCGCGGGCTGTCGTTTGCGAAAGACCCGCGCACCCGCCACACCCGCCGCGTCAGCTACCAGGCGCTGTCCATCAACCAGCTCGGCGCGGTCTACGAATCCCTGCTCTCTTATCGCGGCTTCTTCGCCAGCGAAGACCTATACGAGGTGATGCCCGCAGCCAGCACGAGCAGTACGGCCAACGCAGCCAGCGACACCGAGGAGGTGGACGACGAGGGAGGAGGCGAGCACGAGGCGGGCGGCGACAGCGCCGGCGGCTACGGCGGCAGCACCGACCCGCTCGCCAACGGCTGGTTCGTCACCCAGGCGCGCATCGGCGACTACCACAACAGCGAGAAGGTCACCTACCTCAACGCCGAGGGGCGCCGCGAGCTGCGCGTCTATCCCAAGGGCACCTTCATCTATCGCCTCGCCGGGCGCGACCGCCAGAAGAGCGCCAGCTACTACACCCCGCAGTCGCTCACCCAATGCCTGGTCAAGTACGCGCTCAAAGAACTGCTCGCCGACAAGCGCGCCGATGACATCCTCAGCCTGCGCGTGCTGGAGCCGGCGATGGGCAGCGCCGCGTTCTTGAACGAGGCCGTCAACCAGCTCGCCCAAGCCTATCTCGAACGCAAGCAGATCGAACTCAAGCGCCGCATCGCGCACGAGCAGTACGCCCAGGAATTGCAGAAGGTGCGCATGCGCCTGGCCGACGGCAACGTCTTCGGCGTCGATCTCAACCCCATCGCCACCGAGCTGGCCGAGGTCAGCCTCTGGCTCAACGCCATCTACGGCGAGACCGACGCCCAAGGCCGCCCGCTGCCGGCGCGCGTGCCCTGGTTCGGCTACCAGCTCTTCACCGGCAACAGCCTCATCGGCGCCCGTCGCGAGGTGTATTCAAAAATTGCTCTGAAAAAACAGGCGAAAGAGGGGCTTTGGTACAACAACGCCCCGCGCAGATTGAACCCGGAAACTCTGCTGCAACCGGACGGCGAGGGCGGCCGCAAGCCCCACGAGATTTATCACTTCCTGCTGCCGGACCCTGGCATGGCGGGCTACAACGACAAAACCGCCAAACAACTGCGGCCGAAGGCCTTCAAAAAGATCAAAGACTGGAAAAAAGACTTCTGTGCCCCGCTGGATAACAGCGAGATTAAAACCCTGCAACTGCTCAGTGAGGCGGTAGACCGCCTGTGGCGCGAACACACCCAGATGCTGGCGCAAGACCGCAAACGTA
>PWTO01000206.1 GCA_003562815.1 Chromatiaceae bacterium
AGTTCGATGGCGCCCTCCTTGAAGTAGTCCCCGAAGCTGAAGTTCCCCAGCATCTCGAAGAACGTGTGGTGGTAGGCCGTCGTGCCGACCCGCTCGATGTCCGTGGTGCGGAAGCACTTCTGACACGTGGCGGCGCGCGGCTGGGCCGGGGGAGTGCGCCCCCAGAAGATGTCCTTGAACTGCACCATCCCCGCGGAGGTGAACAGGAGCGTCGGGTCGTCCGGCACCAAACCGGCCGACGGGAGGACACTATGGCCCTCCTTGCGGAAGTAATCGAGGTAGGCTGCACGCAATCCACGGCTGTCCATGCCGAGGATTGTAGCACCTTCCAGGGAGCATCGCTGCGTGTGGACTGGCAGACCCCAAGCGGCGGCGGTTGACTGGCGGATAGCGGACGCCCTATGATGGACTCTGGCTATTGGACAGGCGTGTTCGTCGGTCCGAGAGGAGGTGATGGCCGGCAGCAGACGGAGTTCGGTGGAGGACGTGGGGGATGGCGAAGCGACAAAGAGGAGGAACCATGTGGAAGAGAGTTCTGGCAACTTTGGTCGGGGTGGGATTGCTGACAGCGGCTGTGTGGGCGGCTACCCCCCAGTATGGTGGCAGCATGGTGATCGCCATCGGCGTGGAACCGGAGTCCTTGGATCCCATTGGGATGTCCTCGGCGCCGGCAGCCACAGTAAGCGAGCACATCTCGCAGCCCCTGATCTACTTGGATGTGGATGGGACACTGCAACCCAGCCTGGCTGAGAGCTGGGAAGCGAACGAGGACGTGACCGTCTGGACGCTGTACCTGCGACAAGATGTCACATTCCATGACGGAACCCCGTTCAACGCTGAAGCGGTGAAGATGAACCTGGATCGGTTCCTCGATCCCGAAAGTGCGGCTCCTTTCCGCTTCTTGCTTGGCAGGGTCACCGAGGTCAGGGTCGCGGGCGAGTACGCTGTCGAGATCCACACCGATGAGACCTTCGCTCCGATGCTCTCTCACCTGTCCCATAGCTTCATCGCTATGGTCAGCCCCGAGCAGCTTCGTGGGCTGGAGCCTGGTGAGACGATCACCAATCCGATCGGGACCGGACCGTTCAAGATGGAGCGCTGGGATCGTGGCGAACAGATCACCCTCGTCGCCAACGAGGACTATTGGGGCGGACGCCCGTATCTGGACGAGGTGGTCTTCAAGTTCGTGCCCGAAGATGCCGCCCGCGTGGTGATGCTGGAGACGGGCGAGGCGGACGCCATCATGCGGGTGCCTCCCTTGGATGTGCCTCGGTTGCAGGCGAACCCTGCAGTTGACGTGGTGTATGCCACGAGCGTGCGCGTCATCTACATCGGCTTCAACAACCTCCGTGCTCCGTTCACAGATCCACTCGTGCGTCAAGCGCTCAACTACGCAGTGGACAAGCAGGAGATCATCGACGTCATCCTTGACGGCGTGGGGCAACCTTCAACCGCGCCCGTGGTGCCCGCGGTGTTTGGTTACTACCCTGCGGGCCCCTACGAGTACGACCCGGACAAGGCGCGAGAGCTCCTGGAGCAGGCGGGCTATTCGGACGGGCTCAAGGTTACGCTCTACCATCCGACGGGGCGCTATCTGATGGACGCCACGATCGCCGAGACTGTACAAAGCTACCTCATGGATGTTGGCGTTGAGGCTGAGCTCATCACTATGGAGTGGGGGGCGTACTTGGCCTATCTCCAGAGTCCCCCGGAAGACGCTGACTATGACTTGTACATGCTTGGATGGGGAACGGTCACGCTTGATGCCGACTACGGCATCTACGCGCTGCTCCATTCCTCGCAGTGGCCTCCGGCCGGCTGGGCGGTGGGTTTCTACGAGAACCCGGCTGTGGACGCCGCGTTGGATCTGGCGCGGGTCACACCGGATGTCACAGTGCGTGAACTCCTCTATCACACTGCGATCCAGGGCATCTGGCAGGATGCTCCTTGGCTGTTCCTTCATGACGAGGGGCAGATCAACGCTGTGCGGGAAGGGGTACACGGGCTGATCCACCACCCGCTGGAGAACATCTCCGCGTGGGAGGCTTGGGTCGATCGGTGAACCGGATTCTGAGGCAGGGCTCGGCAGCAGGAGCTACCGAGCCCTGCCCCACATCCTGACGACTCAGAAAAGGCGGGCGCGTGGTCTGGTATATAGTCCGTAGAGTGCTTCTGGTGGTCCCCACGTTGCTTGGGGTCTCCTTTGCAGTGTTCGCTATGGTTCGCCTGATCCCGGGGGATCCTGCCTTGGCTATGGCCGGACCGCACGCCACGCCGGAGTATGTGAGGCAAGTCCGACTTGATCTGGGACTGGACGAACCCTTGCACGTTCAGTATGGAAGGTTCATGGCGGGACTGGTCCGGGGCGATCTCGGAAGGTCCTCCCGCCCCCGGCGTCCGGTGGCTGCAGAGTTGTGGGACAGGTTCCCGAACACCGTGGAGCTCACGCTGGCCAGCATGTTCGTTGCCACGCTGTTCGGGGTCCCGGCCGGCATCATCTCGGCCACGAAGCGTTACAGCATCTTCGACAGCGTGACCATGCTGATCGCGTTGCTCGGCGTCTCCATGCCGGTGTTCTGGCTGGGACTGATGCTCATGCTGTTGTTCTCGGTCACGTTGGGGTGGCTCCCTTCTGTGGGGCGTGGCACGCTGCTGCACCTGGTACTGCCTGCGGTCACGTTGGGGGCATCCTCCATGGCGTTCGTGGCCCGTATCACCCGTTCCAGCATGCTCGAGGTGCTCAGGCAGGACTATGTGACCACGGCGCGGGCGAAGGGACTGCGTGAGGGCTGGGTGATCTACAGGCACGCGTTGAAGAACGCTCTCATCCCCGTCGTGACTGTCATGGGACTCCAGCTGGGGATCCTGCTTGGGGGAGCGGTGCTCACCGAAACCGTGTTCGCGTGGCCAGGTGTGGGGCGGTTGATGGTGGATTCGATCGGGGCCCGGGACTACGCAGTTGTGCAGGGGACTGTCTTGTTGCTGGCTGTGGCGTTTGTCCTGGTCAACCTGCTGGTCGATCTGACGTATGGCTTTCTGGATCCACGCATCAAGTACAACTAGGCAGCATCGGAAAGGGGCCATGAAGAGGTTACTGGCGCGCGTGAACTCCTGGGACTTCGTGCGACAGATGCGGCGCAACCGTATGGCACTCTTGGGTCTGGCGATTGTGCTCATCTTTCTGTTGGCCGCGCTGCTTGCGCCTTATGTGGCCCCACGAGATCCTCTCCAGCGCTCGTTGCGACAGGCGCTTAACGGTCCCTCGTGGGATGCCCCCTTTGGAAGAGATGAGCTCGGACGGGACATTCTCAGTCGGGTGATCTACGGCGCGCGCATCTCCCTGACCATCGGCCTCGTTTCAGTGGGGATCGGAGTGCTGATTGGGATTCCTCTCGGAGCTGTCTCCGGCTATTTCGGAGGTGTGTTGGACCTCTTGATGCAGCGCTTGGTCGACATCATGCTTGCCTTCCCGGGCATTCTCCTTGCCATCATCGTGGTCAGCACGCTGGGCATTGGCCTGACGAACGCTATGATCGCCGTCGGCATTGGGACAATACCAACCTACATCCGCCTGGTTCGAGGATCGGTCCTGTCTATCAAGGAGTACGACTACATCTCCGCTGCTCGTGCTGTGGGAGCAGGGGAGTTGAGGATCATCTTCCGACATGTGTTGCCCAACTGCATGGGCCCCATCGTGGTCCAGTCCACTTTGCAGTTTGCGACGGCGATCCTATGGGCGGCCGGGCTGGGGTTCCTCGGGCTGGGAGCGCAGCGCCCGACTCCTGAGTGGGGCGCAATGTTGGCTAACAGCCGTCTCTACATTCGTGTGGCGCCCCATGCCACAGCATTCCCCGGAGTGGCCATCCTGCTCTCAGTCTTGGGGTTCAACTTGTTCGGAGATGGGCTGAGAGACGCGCTCGACCCCCGTCTGCGAGGCAGTCTGTAGTCCGCTCCCAAGGGACAGGCTTCCTTGGGGGGGTGTGCCTG
>PWTO01000003.1 GCA_003562815.1 Chromatiaceae bacterium
AGCACCCGGTCGATCTCATCCATGACCTTATCGCGATGGCCCGAATGCAGGATCGCATCCTGCGACCAGGCGACATCGAAGCTCGCATCCGGCGCCGGCACGTCCTCGAAGCTGGCGTCGACGACCTCGATCAGGTGGTCGAGACCGGCGGCCTGGTTCATCTCGCGGTCGCGCTGGTTCTCGGCCTCGCTGAGATTCAGCGCCATGACCTGGCAGCCGAAACGCTTGGAGAGATGGCGCGCGGCGCCGCCATAGCCGGCGCCAAGGTCGATCACGCGCGCATCCGGCCGCGACAGCGGCGCGGCGATGCGATCGGCGATGCGCTCGACGGTGCGCGCCGAGGCGGCCGCGATCGGCTCCTCGGCGCTCTCGTAGAGGCCGATGTGGATATCCTCGCCGCCCCAGACGTGATAGTAGAAGTTGTCCGCGTCTTCGCTGTTGTAGTAGCTGCGCGCGGTCTCGACGGCCTCGGAATACTGTGGCTGTTGACTCATCCGTTACCTCCAAGATAAGCCTTCTCGGCGAGATGAATGAAAAAGTCTGGCTCTGCCTCCCGGTAGGTCTCCTGGAAGTCGCCGTAGGTATCGACGCGTTGGAAACCGACCTCTTGCATCAGCCGTTGCACATAGGTCTTGCGCAGCGGAAACATATTCAGGTGATAGCTCGAGCCGTCGCCGAAGCTGTACTTGAAGCGCGCCAGTGACTCGTCGACATGCTCGGGCTCGGCCCGCACGCTGTCGCCGCAGTAGTAATAGTTATGGGTCGGCTGAACCTGATGATCGAGCAGCGCGTCGTAGTTGCGCTGATCCAGCACCAGGACGCCGTCGTGCCGGAGCGTGGCGTAGAACTCGGCGAGCGCCTTGCGCCGATCGCCTTCTTCGTGCAAGTGGGTGAAGGAGTTGCCGAGACAGATGACGGCGTCGTAGAGATCGTGCACGCTCTGGTTCAGCCAGCGCCAATCGGCGTGGATGGTGCGCAGGATATGACCGCGCTTGCGTGCGTTCTCGAAGGCCTTGGCCAGCATCACCGGGTTGCCGTCGGCGCTGGTGACCTCGAAGCCGGCCTCGAGTAGCTGCACCGAGTGATAGCCGGTACCGGTGGCGACGTCGAGCACCTTTTTGGCGCCGCGCTCGCGCAGCTTCTCGATGAAGAATTCGCCTTCGGCCTTGGCGCGACCGTCCCAATCGATCAGCTCGTCCCATTTGTCGACGAAACTCTCGATGTATTCTTCCTGATACTTCTCGCTGTCGCGCACGGCGAGCGGGTCTTTACCGTAATTTTGTTGTGTTGGTGCGTGTTGCTGCATGGTCTGGCTCCCTGGAAATGGGCTGCGCGAAGCACCGCGCCGGCGCTCAATGAAGGGCGCGGCATCGCATGATGAGACGGCGGTTCGCGAGCGAAGTGAGCCGTTCCGCGCTGCCTCGGGGAATGGGCGGAAGAACGGCGAAGAAGTCGCTATGATACATCGTACCCGAAGCTTTTGGAACGCCAATAGCGTGGATTAGGCTATAGCATGCGCCCTATGACGTTATCAACTACATGATAATGATGGTTTTATCCTGATTTTCGGGACGCGCTCGGCTTGCCGAGAGTGTTTTGTGACCAAATATTGACGGATAGGTGACGATGACGACTGCGAACAGCCGTTGTGACGAGGTGTTGGTGGCCCTGCGCCGGGTGATTCGGGCGGTCGGGCTGCATTCGCGCCAGCTCGAGCGCAGCCATGGGCTGACCGCGCCGCAGGCGCTGGTGTTGAAGACCATCATCGATCTCGGGGAGGCGTCGGTGGGCACCGTGGCCAAACGCATCAGCCTGAGTCAGGCGACGGTGACCGATATCCTGAACCGATTGGAGAGTCGCCAACTCGTGGTGCGCGCGCGCAGTTGCGAGGACCGACGCCGGGTCATGGTCAGCGCCACTGAACAGGCCATTGCGATCATGGCGCGCTCGCCCCCCTTGCTCCAAGAGGCCTTCGTGCAACAATTCCTCGCGCTCGAGGAGTGGGAGCAGAACCTGCTGATCTCCTCGCTGCAGCGCATTACCACGCTGATGGGCGTCGAGCAGCTCGATGCCTCGCCGGTGTTGGTGACCGGGCCGGTGGCTCAATCCAACGACGAAATCTGCTCGAATCTCGGCTAGTATGCCGCTTGATCGTTCTGTGCCGAGATCCTGAGATCGCGAGCCCGTGAAGACTGCTAGCATTGCTTATCGCGTCGCCGATTTCCTGCGCCGCCATCCACCGTTTCAGTACCTCGAGGAGTCGGAGCTGCTCGAGCTGGTCTCGGGTGGCCGGGTGCTCTTCCACGAGGATGGCGAGCTGGTGTTCGAGCACGGCCAGAAGCGCCGCCCCTATATCGCTGTGATCCAGAAGGGCGTGGTGCGGCTGGTCGATCACAGCATCGATGCCACCGATGGCGAGGTGGTCGAAGTCTTGCGCGATGTGCGCGGCGAGGGCGATCTGCTCGGGGTCGGACGCTATCTCGGGATCGCCGAGCACACCCACACTGCGCGCACCGAGACCGAGGTCATACTCTACGCCCTGCCGGCGGATCTGTTCTGGGAGCAGATCAAGCGCCATCCGCGCGCGAGCCACTTTATGGCGGCCTACTTCAGGGTGGCGATCACGCCGCCGGGCCTCGACGGCGATCCGTCTCGCGCCGACGAGTTGCGGCTCGGGCGGCGCCCGGTCGATTGGATGGCCAAACGCGTCGAGCACTTGCCCTGCGCAGTGATCTGCGGCCTCGCGACTCCGGCGCGCGAGGTCGCGGCGCGCCTTGCCGATCAGCCGCCTGGGGCCGCAGCGGCGGTGGTCGATGACCAAGGCGCGCCACGCGGATTGATCTCGACGCGCACGCTCAGCGATCGCGTCGCCAGCGCGGCGCTGCCGCTTGAGACGCCGGCCGCGCGGCTGATGGTGCCGGTCACCGATGTGCTGCGCCCGGGACTGGCGGCCGGTGTCTATCTGACCCGGATGCTCGAATTGCAACTCGAGCATCTGGTGCTGACCGAGGACGGCTGTCATCGCGGGCCGGTGCGCGCGGTGCTGGCGCGCCGGGATCTGGCCCGCATCGAGGCCGCCGCACCGCTCGCCATCGTCGAGGACATGGCGCGCGCCGGCGGCATCTACGAGCTGTCCGGCCTGTTGGCGCAAGGCCAGGCCTTCCTCGCCGCCGGGCTCACCGATGCCGAGGCGCTGCGCTGGCTGGCGCCGATGGCCACTGCGCTCTACGCCGCCGTGCTGCGCCGCGTGGTGGTGCTGGTCGAGGGTGCCTTGCTCGCCGAGGGCCATGAGATCCCCGACCTCAAGCACTGCTGGGTGTTCTTCGGCGCCGCCGGTCGCGGTGAGCTGACCACCCTCTACGACCTCGATCATGGGTTGATCTATGACGAGCCCGAGCCCGATCGGCGGCGCGCCGCGCGCGGCTATTTTCTCGAATTGGGCCGCCGGGTCAGCGCCGCGCTCGCCGCCTGCGGCTTCGTCAGCACGGCCAAGGGTATCGTCTCTGGGCATCCGAGCGCCTGTCGCTCGATCAACGAGTGGGAGATCGGTTTCAGCCACTGGATTCGCGAGCCGCTCGAGAGCTGCGTCTATCGCGCCACCTCGTTCTTCGATCTGCGCCCGGTGCATGGGGATTGCACGTTGGTCGCGCGCTTGCACCAGCATATCCATCGCGAAAAGGACGAAAGTCCCGGCTTCGTGCCCTTGCTGGTGGCTGACTCGATGGCCAATCTGCCACCCTTGACCTTCTTACGTGGCCTGGTGATCGACGATGACGGTCGCTATACCGAAACGCTCGACCTGCAGCGCGCCACTCTGCAACCGGTGGTCGATCTGGCGCGCGCCTTGGTCTTAGACGCCGGCATCGATCGGCCGGTGGGCACGCGCGAGCGTTTACAGGCGCTCTCCCCCGAGGACGCGGACGCGGTGGCCTTAGTGCACGAGACCATCGCCGCCTTCCGTAACGCGCTCTACTACCGCACCCGCGC
>PWTO01000289.1 GCA_003562815.1 Chromatiaceae bacterium
GCCGGCTCGCCCACAGATGCATCGGCACCTCGGCCCCCCGCGCGGTGCGAAACAGGACGCGGTTATCGGCGGTGCCAGCGCGAGACGCGTCCAGAAGCTGTTGCAGCCGGGGCACATCGGCATCGACCACCAAGTCCGCGATCGGGCGCCCGAGCAGTTCGCTGCGGCTGCGTTCGAGCAGCGCGGCGGCGCGCGTGTTGACATAGAGCAGCAGCCCATCGGCCGAGGTGGCAAGTCCTGCCTCGTTCATGGTCTCGACCATGAGCCGATGCAGATTCTCGGTTTCGCTCAGCGAAAAGACCCGATCGCCCTTGCTGCCGCTGACGATGACCGCATCGACTTCGCCCTCGCGAATGGCCCGCAGCGCCTCCTCGGCTTCTTCCAGGCGCGCGCGCAGCTCCTGATTTTCAGCCGCCAAGGCCGCAGCGTCGCGCGGCACCGCAGGCGCGTCAGTGCTGAGGTAGGTGGTGCGGGGCGGCAGCATGAGCGATGGTCAACCCTGGGGTTCGTAGGTCTCGGGCCGCGTTCTCAGATCCAGCCCGATCAACACCCGGTGTTCGTCGGCCATGTCACCGATCAGCCGGCGCAGCGGCAACGGCAACCGTTTGATCAGCGTCGGAGCGGCGAGGATTCGATCGTGTTTGGCCAGCGAAGGGCGTTCGTAGATGTCCACCACTTCGAGCGAATACTGGCCGCTGAGATACTTCTCGCACACCTCCTTGACCGATTGGATGGCGATCACCGAGTGCGGGGTCAGACTCGCCACATAGAGGGTGAGTACATATCCCGAGTCACTGGCCGGGTCCGGCGCTGGCTCAGTGTCCGCTGCTGACAGCAGCACGGGGGGTGGTGCATCGGACCCTGGCGCGCGGGTGGCGTTCATCGCTCATTGTCTCCTCGGCTGATCCGGTCAGGTGCGTGGGCGCAGTTCGAGACCGACCAGCACGCGTTCGGTATTGGAAAGATCGCCGATGATCCGCCGCACCGGTTCCGGAAGCTTGCGGACCAAGGTCGGCACGGCGACAATCTGATCGCTCCGAGCAAGGGCCGGATTCTCTAACAGATCGATAATTTCAATCGTGTATTCGCCAGCAAGATGGGTCTCGCAGATGACCTCAAGGTTGCGCAGCGCGCGCGCCGAACGTGGATTTTGGCCGGCGATGTAGAGCCGCAGGCACCAGCGCGCCTTGACTTCAGGCGGGGTTCTTTCGGAGACGTTCATCCAGGGAAAAAGATCAAGTAGTATTACCTGTAATTTTTTATTGACATTCCTGTCTGTCTCGCTAGACTGACCGACAATGCACGATAAATCCAGCGCTTCCGTTCATTGTGCCATCGACCGCCTTGGCGGTCCGTTCGTTTGTGTTCGCCGAAGGCAGCAAAGCCAGGGTTCGTACTGGCGAAAGACTGACCAAGGCTGATGTCTCCCGCCCCCTTCCGATGACATCACATCAACGATTCGCCATTGGCGCGACCGCCCCGGGCCGATCATGAGCGCTCGGGGTGGTGTTTTTTTAAGCATTCACGCGCGCCTGGCCGCTTGGCTGTGCGTGCTGCTCTGGCTCCTGCCAACGCTCGCGCAGGCGCGCGAGCCAGCCCTGGTCTATGCCCCCTTGCCGCTGGAAAACCTCGCGCTGACCCAGGCGCGCAATCAACCGCTGGTCGAGCGGCTCACGGCACTGCTTGAGCGTCCGGTCAAGATGCGCCTGTATCCGGATTACGCCGCCTTGCTTGAGGGGCTGAGGCAGGCCGACGTCGATCTTGTCGAGCTGGGTCCGTTGCCGTTCCTGTTGGCGCGCGCGCAGGTCTCGCAGCTGCGCGCGGTGGCGACCTTCCGCGAACCCAACGGGCAAGCGCACTATCGCTGCGTGCTCGTGGCACCGGTCGATGGGATTCAGGCGCTGTTTCAGCTCGCGCAGCACAAGCAACCGCTCACGCTGGCGCTGACACGCCCGGAATCCACCTGCGGTCCGACTGCCAGCTTCTGGCTGCTGGCCGAGCACGGCATCGATCCGGCTGCGGTCCAAGCGTCGTATCAGGGCGGTCATGACGCGGTCGCGCTGGCGGTGCTGCGGAACATGTTCGCGCTCGGCGGCGTCAAGGACAGCGTGGCGCGTGACTTTCACGGGCTCGGCTTGCGGGTGCTGGCGGCGTCTGAGCCGGTGCCGGGCTTCGTGTTGGCGGCCAACGTCGATCGGCTGGGCGCCGATGCGCTGGAGGCGCTGCAGGCGGCACTGCTGGCCTTGTCCGAGGAACAACGCGCCGCCCTGCAGAACGGTCGCCATGGTTTCGCGGCCTTCGAGCGTGAACTGTTCGAGCAGTTTAATGCGATGCGCGTGTTTGCCGCAGGGTTGCTCGACGACCCGGTCGTGGACTGATGCCGATCTGGCTGCGTCGGTCGGAAATGGTTCGCCGCCGGCGCTTGGGACTTGCACTGATCCTGGGTGCGGTGGTGCCGATCGCCATGTTGTCCTATGCCTTTCTCGCCACGGATCGGGATCGAGCCGTGCAGGCCCTGCTCGAACGCGATCTGCTGACATTCTCGGTCAGTTGGTCGGCCACCCAGAGGCTACATCGCAACAGCGTCATCAGCTATTTTGACATCGCTGTGCAGAGCGATCCGCACACCCTGGCGCTGCTGCAAGCCGCGCAAGATCCGGCCCACATCGACCTCGCCCGCTTGCACTTGTTCCGTCACCTGAGTCCGATCTACGAGCAGTTACTCACCTATGGCGTGCGCCAGTTCCACTTCCACCGGCCCAACGGCGAGAGTTTTCTGCGCTTTCATCATCCGGCCCGTTTCGGCGACGACCTGCTGGGCGTGCGCGCGTCGATCCGCTGGGCCAATACCCAGCGCGAGCCGGTGTTCGGTTTTGAGGTCGGGCGCGTGGTCTCCGGCTACCGCAGTGTGTTTCCGATCAGCGACGCCCGAGGGGCGCATCTGGGCAGTGTCGAGCTGAGCCTGCCGTTCAGCCTCTTGCTGGAGGAGTTGCAGACGCTGATGCCGCAGGGCACCTTTCAACTGCTGCTGCTCGCGCAACGCCAGCGCGCGATCCTGTTCGAGGAACAACAAAGCCTCTATGAGGCCTGGCCGGCCTCGGAGCACTTTTTGCTCGAAGACCCCCATCGCCTGCGACCGGATTCGCCGCCGCCGCTGCCGGCCGCGCTCCAGCCGCTGATCGCGACGCTTGCCGAGCGTCCCGACGTGCGCGAGCGTTTGCACCAAGGCACCGAGCAGGCGTTCCGAGTGCAGGTCGCCGGGCGCGATTATGCGGTGCTGCAAACGCCGATCAATGACCCGGCGGGCGAGCCGGTGGGCCTGCTGCTCGCCTACCTCGATGAACCCGAGCTGAGCGCGCTGGATCAGGCCTTTCAGCAGCGCATGCTGCTCGTTGGCGGGGTGCTAGGGCTGCTGTCCATCGCCTTGCTGTGGCTACTGCGGGTGCTGGACGAGCGGCTCGCTGAGCGTCACCGGTTGCAGGTCATCGCCGACACCCTGGGCCAGGGCTTGTATCTAACCGATGCCGACGCGCAGATAGTGCTCATGAATCCCTATGGCCGCGAGCTGTTGGGCTATCCCGAGTCCGTATTGATCGGAGGCTCGGCCCACGAGTTGTTTCATTGTCATCGAGACAATGCCTTCGAGTCTGAGGCGACTTGTCCGATCCTCACGAGCGTTCGCGCCGGGCGCGAATATCGCGGAGAAACCCGCTTTCAGCGCGCCGATGGACGGCTGCTGGACGTGTTCGTCGTCAGCCGACCGCTGGTGCAGCAAGGTGACTATGTCGGATCGGTGACCCTGTTCGAGGACATCGGCGAGCGCAAACAGGCCGAGTGGGCATTGGCCGAGAGCCGCCGGCGCCTGGCCAACATCCTCTGGGGCACCGGTGTGGGCACCTGGGAGTGGAATGTCCAGACCGGTGAAA
>PWTO01000077.1 GCA_003562815.1 Chromatiaceae bacterium
CCTTCTCCAGGTTGTGGGCGATGCCGCGCACGTCGCTTTCCAGGCGCTTCAGCCGTCGGCCCAGACCATCGATACCCAGATCGCGCGGATCGACATCGGTGAGCAGATTGGTCACCAGGCGTTCACGCTCGCCCTGACGGGGCGCATGCTGACCGGGCGCGGTGGCCATCAGCCAGGCGAGCCCAGCGATCACCGCGCCGCCGGCGCTCAGGGTCAGTGCACGGCGCGCTTTCGGGCTCAGTTGGGCCCAATGGTCGGTGAGTTGGGTCATCGATGAGCCTCCAGTGTCCGGGTCGCTGTCGTTGTTCGTCCTGGACTCACAGGCAACGGTACGGTGGCTTCACCGACCCGCAACGCGAGCAGCAGTTGGGTCTCCTCCCCCTTGCGCAGCTCGGTGCGAGGCCAAGTCGCCTGAGCGGCGATGACCCCCTTGCCGCGTGGGCGGCAGTGGTGCGGGGTGATCCCGAGGGGTTCCTTACCGCTGTAGCGCAGCGTCGCCTTCAGCAGCGTCAGGTGTTCGCCTTTGTAGACCTCCAGATCGGACGCCCGCAGTCCGTGAGCCGCACAACGCAGCCGATCCTCAGACCGAACGGAGCCAGGACGAAAGCCCTCGGGCATCTCATCGCGTGCCAGATCACGCAGGGCCGTGGTCAGGGTCTGCAGATACGGCAGTGGCTGCTGCCAGAGGGCTGGGTGTGCAGGACTCAGCGGGGCCTGGGCACTTTCGGACTGCGTATCCGTGGTGCTCTGTGCTTTGGTTTTGGGCTGGGCCTGGGCAGCTCTGTAGCCGGGGACCTGGAGACGGATCTCGCGCGGGGGAACCCGGCGGGGGGCTAAGGTCAGCGCAATCGTGGTCCCTGAGGCATCGCCGGCACTGATGTAGAGCGTCGCCGGGACTTCACTGGCGGTGGCGACATAGACGACCTTGCCCTCGACCTCGGTGCTGAGGTCGGAGACGGTGCGCACGGAGGGACGCTCGAACGGGGTGACGATGCGATTAAGGTGATCGATCGCCAGCTCGAGGATGGCATTGGCGCCGGGTGCGACGGTGACGGTACGCGGTCCCAAGGCCAGGACGGCGGGTTCGCCCGAGTCGGTGTCTTCAGGGGCAGTGCTTGCTCCGGCATTGGCGCGACTCGCCTCGGTCTGGTTAGCTCCGGCACTGCCGCGCAAGAAGGGACTGTCGGCATGCAGCAGTGGCGTCGTTCCAACCAGTGTGATGCCAACCAGGGTCAGCGTGGCGGGGAGCAGGAAGCGCGGTGTGCGCAGCGCAGAGCGTGCTACAGAGGATGGATAGAACGCCATGACTAAGACTGCTCCGGTTGGCGAGGGGTGCCGGGATAGACATCCAGATGGGTGATCACGGGGCGGTAATGACGGAAACCGACACGGACCTCGAAGGTGCGTTGGTGGCGCACCGGCTGGGCGCCGGGACCGATGCTGACCTGATGGCCGGTGATGTAATGCGTATCGGTCGCGGGGTCGTAGCTGAGCGCACTCGGGGAGAAGTGCATGGAGACCCGCTCGCGCTTGATCGCGTCGACCTGCTCGCCGATGACCTCCATCACGGCGGCACGCAGCGGCGGAGCCAGCAGTGGCTCAAGGGCCTGTTGGATGAAGTCGGCCGAGCGCGCGCCGACATTGCCGAGTAGCTCAGCGACATAGATCGCCCAGGCCTCCTTGACCTCGCGCGAGGCGCGGTCGCGGGCGACGTTGACCTCGCCCTCGAGGATCGGCGGCACCAGCACCACGGTGCGATCGGCGCGCAGCAGTGCCGCGAGGCTGAGCAGATTGGTCACCAGCAACAGCGCCACGGCCATCCGGTGAAAGCGGTTCTCGCGGTTGATGCCGCGCCAGGTCTTAGTCAGAGTGTCGAGTGTCATGAATCGCCTACCCCCGCCAGCAGCGACTGAAGGGATTCGGGCAACTGCGCGCACCGAGCGGCACCAGGCCGTGCCAGTAGGCCCAGTGCAGTGCGAAGCCATCCGGGCGGCTGTCGCGGAAACGGCCATAGAGCCGGGATAGCCCCAGGCCGAGCAGCACGAAGAGCAGCAGGCGATCGGCGAGGATGCCGATGATCAGCATCAGGATCAGGGGGATCAGATCATCCAGGCGCCAGAGCAGCAGCGAGGGTGGGTCATCGATGCCGCGCGGTAGGTCGAGGGCATGCATGGGGTTCGCCTCCGGTGTTTCGGTGGCGATAGCCTGGCGGGATTGGCACGTTCGCGCGACAGCGAAAGATCAGCGGATTGCTGGCGTTTTGCGAGGGGTTGCTTGGGCAGCGCGGCGACAACGGGTCGAAACGCGCGACATGAGGTCCAGAAAGGCTGCCCGCCAGCGGTGCCTAGCGCATCGCCCACTTGGCGAAGGTCGCGGCCTGCCCCGCCGGGCGTCCCTGAGCGTCAGTCAGCGTCCACACCGTTGCCTGTTCGATCAGGAAGCGACGTCCGGACGAGGAGACACGCACACCGTGATAGTCGTCGATGAAACCGCGTTCGCAGACCGCTGCCAGCAGACGTGCGCGTTCTTCACGACTCACAGGCTCGGCGGACAACCGCGAAGGCAGTGACGTGATCTGTGCCCAGGTCATCTCGAACAGTCGCTGGGCGGTGAGATTGGCGTAGTTGAAGATCGGATCGGGCTCAGTGCCGTGCGAAAGCACCACGCATGGGGCTTGGTAGAGTGCCTCGGCCAGCGACGGGTCTGCCTTGGCAACGAGCAAGTCGGCTCCGACGAGACGCCGATAATTCGTGCAGAGCAGCGTGGCATGCTCGATGAGAAAGGCATTGTCGGGAGAGGGCTCGGACGGCATGGTGGGACTTCCTTGCAGCAAGGTCGAGATCAAAAAAAGTTCCGCACTGGTCAACGACTGGCCGATCTGAGCAGCGGGTCATAAAAGCGTAACTCGGACAAGGGATCGGCGCGGTTGCGAGTCGCTTACGCACAGGGTTGTCCACAGCAGCGGTGGATAACCTGGACTTGACAAGCGGCGATATGGGTGATCTGGAAGCGTCGAGCGGTGCGCCTTAAGCCCTTGTTTTATCGTCGCTTCCCTGCTGCTGTCCGGCGCGGCCATTCAGGTCGGCCAGCCGTTTGCAGACAAGCGGTTGCACGCACTCGTTGGCGGCTATCCACAGGTTTCGTTGACAAGCTCGATGACTGATCTGGACGCGACGCTAGCGCGCATCAGAGGGCAAGTCGCTCGGGCCTTGAGACCCGAAGCCGGTTCGGTCATCCCGGCGCTGCCGGTGGTGGCGCGCCGGAGAACACGGACTCGAGCAGCTGGGCGACCTCCTCGGTGATGCGCTGGTTCATCGACTCCGAGAGCCCAAGGCGCTCATAGAGCGCGTTCTGGCGCAGGAACAGGAGCATCAGCTGCTTGCGCACCTCCTCCAGGTCGTCGAAGGCCCAGCCGATCAGACCCGGGGCGATGGCCTCGCGATGGCCCAGGCACAGCAGCCCGAGCACCAGCGGCAGGCTGTCGCCGACCTTCTCGATGAAGTGCAGCCAATAGGGCCAGGCCTCGGTGAGGCTGGCGAAGTAGCGCCGGACCTCAGGAATCTCGACGACCTCGCGCGGATCAGCGTCCCAGCCGGCGAAGACCATCGCAACCCGGCCTTCCCAGCGCTCGGCCAGTTCGCGGGTCTCGGTCATGAACGCGAGCTGCTGCAGCACCGGGGCGATGTCGCCGGCCTCGACCTCGGTGCGTGCGATCTTGATCAGCAGCCGATCCTCTTTCGCTGGTGACAGACGCGCCTTTGGATAGCGGAGGGGGCGGTGGTTGGGCAGGGCAATCGCATCAGAGGATTACGATATACTTTTAGATTTGGACTGAGCTTAGCGGCATAATCAGCTGAAAAAGCGACCTGGGACTGATTGTGGTGACGCCACTCGCTGTCGATCGTTCGCTTGCTC
>PWTO01000062.1 GCA_003562815.1 Chromatiaceae bacterium
CGGACGATGATCTGGTTGTGGGTGTGATTGTGTCCGCGCACCCAGTGCTTGCGCATCACTCGGCGGAGATAAGGATCTTGCATCCAGTCGTTGCCTTTGAGCGCGGTGAACAGGCGTTTTTGTTCGGTCTTGTCCTGGGTGTGACGCCAGATCGCGCGGCGCGCTTTGACCTTAACCGCTTCCAGGTGGGCGGTGATGTCACCTTTGGCATCGCGCAGCGTCTCTTTCCAGGCATTGGCCAAGACCGGGAAGGTGCGCCCTTCACGCAGCCAGGCATCGCGAATCCGGCGGTCGGCTAACCCAACGCCGCCCATCGAGCCAAAGCGCTGCCAGGTCTCGGAGCGCACCTGCCCGAGTCGCTGCGCCTGTTCGCGTAACGCCGCGACCTTACCTTTGTTGGGGCGCTTGGCGCGCAGAATCCGTGTCACTTTCATTCAACGCTGGCCTCATCCTCTCGCCACAACACACGCTTCCAGCACTCGGCGCTGATGGGCCAAGTCTGGCTTCTGCGCCTTTGAGGAGACCCGGCAATCGGCCCCCCATCGCGTTGGACTCTCAGATGCAGGCCGCCATCCGATAAACTCACGCAATGGGGCCTCAGTGTAAAGACGACGATGGCTGTTCGCGCTCCCAGCGCTGCAGGGTCTTGACCGAAACGCCCAGCCGCTTCGCCGCTTTGCCTGTACTCAGGGTGCTTTCTATGAGACATGAATACACTATCGCGGATTTTTTCAAGACTAGAGTCTAGCTCCCGTCAGCCCGAGCGAGCCTCGGCACGCTGGCAGATCGCCTTGGCCGTGCCGCTGAAGATGAACCGATGCATCGGCTGGAAGCTGAACCAGTAGGCGATCCCCCAGACACCGGCCGGATGCCAGTAAGCGGTGACGCTGAGCTTGGTTCCGCCATCGGCGCGCGGCTCTAAGTCGAATTCCAGCATGCCGGCGCCTGGTGCGCGCATGCCGAAGGCCAGGCTCAGGCGGCGCTCGGGCTCGACGCCGAGCACGCTCCAGGAGCCGATGCGATCGCCGACGCGCAGATCGGTTGGATGGCGTCGGCCATGCTTTCCGCCGGGACCGCCGGCGAGGCGGTCCATCGAATCACGTAGCGTCCAGAGGCCATTCATGTAGTACCAGCCCTCGTCGCCGCCGATGCCGGAGACCAGTGCCCAGACCGCGCGCGGTGGTGCGCTGGTCTCGGCACTGCCGCCGGCGCGCTTGGCGTAGTAGGCATAGTCGATGCGTTGTTGGCGCACAGCGAAGGCTCCTTCGATCCAGCGCGCGACGATCGGCGCGCTCTCGCGCTCGGCCGCGAACACCGCCTCGACCGCCTCGCGGAAGCCGAGCAACTGTTGCGGGACCAGGCGTTTGAGTTCGGCATCGTCGGCCGAAAAATCATGCTTAAGGCCCTCGATCAGGGCACGGGCAATGTTGGTCGGCACGGCGGTGACGAAGCGCAGCCAGTAGGCCGAGAGCTTCGGCGTCAGCACCGGCACCGGGACGATCGACGGTGGGCGCCGGCCACCGACCTCGGCGAGGATGCGCATCATCTGCCGATAGGTCAGCGTCTCGGAACCGCCGGCATCGAAGATGCGCCCCTCGGCGGCGTCGATCTGCGGCAGCCGCACGAGGTACATCAACAGGTTATCGAGCGCCAGCGGCGGCGATTGGGACTGCACCCAGCGCGGCGTGATCATCACCGGCAGGTGATAGACCAGATCGCGCATGACCTCGAACGCCGCCGAGCCGGCGCCGACGATGATGCCCGCGCGCAGCTCAGTGACCGGCACCGCGCCTCGGCGCAGCACGTCGCCCGTCTCGCGGCGCGAGACGATGTGCTCGCTGTCGGCCCCATCTGGCACCAGGCCGCCGAGATAGACGATGCGCTTGACCCCGGCGCGCTCGGCGGCGGCGGCGAAGTTGGCGGCGGCCTCCAGATCGAGGCGGCCGAAGTCCTTGCCCGCCGCCATCGAGTGCACGAGATAGTAGGCGATGTCGATGCCGGCTAGCGCCGGCTCCAGGCTCGCCGGCTCGAGCGCGTCGGCGGCAACGATCTCGGCGCCGTCCCAGCCGCGCGCCGCAAGCGTGGCGGCGTTGCGGCTGCTCGTGCGCACCGCGATACCTTCCTCTAGCAGGCGCGGCACCAGATGGCTACCGATGTAGCCGCTGGCGCCAAAGACCAGGCAGCGCGGCGCGTGCGTGCTGTTCGCAGCGTGGGTCGCAGTCGGGCGTGTCCGTGGGGTCTGCTCGGTCGTGTCGGTCATATCGCCCGCTCCTCGTGTGGATGACTGCCGCAGTGGTTCAGGATGTGGGTCTCGGGGCTAGCCCGCGATCCTCAAGCCAGGCGCGGACCGCAGCCTCGACCTGGGCCGGGCATTCTTCCTGCGCAAGATGGCCGCAATCGGGCAACATCACCAGGCTGGCGTTCGGCAGAGCCTCGGCGGTCGCGGCGGTATCGCGCACCGGAACCAGTCGATCCGCATCGCCGGTGAGCACCAAGGTCGGCTGCGCGATCGCCTCGAGCCGCTCGGCGATGGTGACCGGGTCGGTCAGCGAGCGGTGCAGCAGGGCGCCCCAGGCCAGATCCCAACCGGCCAGCAGCCGATGCGCGCCGGTTAACGCACGTCGCTCTTCATCGATCCTTGCGGGCTCGGCATAGGAATGATCGAGCAGCGGACTGTTGCGGCCAAGGTAGCGCGCCAGGCTCAGGGCGATGCGCTGCATCTGCGGCAATCCGACCAGCCAGTCCGGCAAGATCGGGCGCTTGGCCTGTACCCAGGGCGCGATCAGGATCAGACCGGCGACGCGCTCGGGTTGCGCAACCGCTGCCTCCAGCGCCAGGGTGCCGCCGGAGGAATTGCCGACCAGGATGACCTGCTCCAGCTCCAGCGCATCGAGCAGTGCGAACAGGTGTTGCAACGCGGCCGCCTTGCCGTAGACATCCGGATCGCCGCGTTCGGCATTCGGCACCGGTTTCGCGCTCAGGCCGTAGGGGAGCTGATCGTAGGCGACAACCGCGCCGTACTGCTCGAAGGTATCGAACAGCCGATTCCAGGTGAAGAGGTTGAAGGTGAACCCATGCAACAGCACGAACGCAGGCGCAGCCTCGGGCGCAGGAAACGCATGGCCAAGCGGCTGTTGTGCTTGGCGGTCAGGGCCGGAACGGGCGAGGTAATGGAAGGCTTGGGTGTCATCGTTCCCCGTGGGTAGCTGAACGAATCGGCTCCTGGGCGCGGCGACCGAGCTGGCATCGGCGACGCCGGGCGCGGGGTTGGGGCTGACGATAAAAGGGCCGAGCACAGCGGCGAGCAGCCCCAGCGCGACCATCGGTAAGACAACCAGCAGCAGTAGGCGCAACAGGATTCGCATCGGCAGGGCGGCTAGGCGAGCACTCGATCAGGGTGGCGATGGGATCATCGCGGATGCTAGCACAGGCGCCTCGATGGGCGGTCGTATCGACGGCACGAGGCGCTTGCCAGGGCGATCGCGCAGGAGGCGTTCGATGGGCTATCTCCAGGCGCTCGCATTAAGTAGAATCCGCCCGAAGTGTCTTGCTTAACGCGTTCATGAACATGCGATTACTGATGATCGTTAGCGCTTGTGTATGTAGCTTGTTGGTGCTATTCGCGGCTGGCTGCGCGTCCAAGCCGGAACCGGAGCCCGAACGCAGCACCTACGTCGATCGGGTGCTGGTCAGGAAGGCCGAGCGCAGGCTCGAACTCCACAAGGATGGCGGGGTGTATCGGACCTATCGCATTTCGCTTGGAGGGCAACCGCGCGGGCACAAGTTTCAAGAAGGCGATCAGCGCACGCCCGAGGGTAACTACGTGCTGGACTGGCGCAATCCGAACAGTTCGTACCATAAGTCCATTCACATCTCCTATCCGAACGCACTGGATCGCACTGTCGCGCGTTCGCTGGGTGTTTCCCCTGGGGGCATGATCATGATCCACGGGCTCCCAAACTGGCTGTCCTCCCCACGGCTAGCCGAAGAGTATCGGCGCCAAGACTGGACCGACGGTTGTATCGCGGTCGGCAACGAGGAGATGGACGAGATCTGGGCGCTGGTTCAGGATGGTACGCCGATTACGATTTTGCCTTAGACTATCAGGTGGAGCTAGCCCAGGGAGCGGGACTCGTTCATACTTGAGTCCCCACCCACTTAACAAACATTCGCTCACACGCGGAGGCCGTCAAGCGACGGCGGAGGTCGAAGATGTTATTGATCATTGTGTTATGTATTGCCATTGGCATCGTCATCGGCTGGAACTGGCCGCAGCCGCCTCAGGCCAAGGAGCTGCAGGATAAGGTCGTCGGTTTCTTCAAGGGCGTGATCGGCAAATAGAGCGCCCGCGCCGACGACGCGCCGACCATTGCGGAGCGAGTCCGGCCGCATGCTCAACGGCCCGTGATCCAGCAGGCTTGAACCATGTATTGCTGGGCTCGCTCTGTGTTATACCTAGTCATCGCCGTGCTTGCGCTCGGTCAGATGATGAGCGCTTGCGGCCAAAAAGGTCCGCTGTACCTGCCGGACGCCGCGTCCGAGGTGGCGCCTGCGTCGGCACCGAGACCGGACACCTTGGGCGAAGGGCGCGATGCGCGCGATGAGGTGCCCGAGATTTCGCCGCAGCCCGATGCCCTCTGACCCGTGCCCATGGATCATTTTCACTACCAGGGAAACCAGCTGCATGCCGAGCAGGTGCCGTTGCAGGCCATTGCCGAGCGTTTCGGCACCCCTTGCTACGTCTACTCACGCGCGACTCTATCCCGGCATTGGCATGCGTTCGACGAGGCGCTGGGCGCGCGTGCGCACCTGATCTGTTTCGCAGTCAAGGCCAACCCGAATTTGGCGGTGCTGAATCTACTCGCGCGCCTGGGTGGCGGCTTCGATATCGTCTCGGTCGGCGAGTTGGAGCGGGTGCTGGCGGCCGGCGGCGATCCGGCCAAGGTGATCTTCTCCGGGGTCGGCAAGCGCGCCGACGAGATCGCACGCGCGCTCGAGGTCGGCATCCGCTGTTTCAATGTCGAATCCGAATCCGAGCTGGCGCGCCTCAACGCCATCGCCGTCGCGCGCGGTGTCGTGGCGCCGGTCTCGCTGCGGGTCAACCCGGATGTCGATGCCCAATCGCACCCCTACATCTCCACCGGCCTCAAGGAGAACAAGTTCGGCATCGACATCAAGGTCGCAGAGGCGGTTTATCGGCACGCGGCCGCGCTGCCAGGGCTGCGCGTGGTCGGGATCGATTGCCATATCGGCTCCCAGCTCACCAGCCTGGGGCCGTTTATCGATGCGCTCGAGCGCGTGCTCGTGCTTGCCGATCGGCTCGCCGAGCAGGGCATCCCGATCGAGCACCTGGATCTAGGCGGCGGGCTCGGCATCCGCTATACCGACGAAGATCCTCCGTTGCCGGCTGCCTACGCCGCAGCGCTCTCGGAGCGGCTCGGCGCGCGCGCGTTCGAGGTGATCCTGGAACCGGGGCGGGCGATCGCCGGCAATGCCGGTGTGCTCTTGACGCGCGTCGAATATCTGAAGCCGACGCCGACCCATCGTTTCGCGATCGTCGATGCGGCGATGAACGATCTATTGCGCCCGGCCCTCTACGGCGCCGAGCAGGAAATCGTGCCGGTGCGGCGCCCAGACCCAGATCCTGACCCGAACGCACTCAACGCTCCTTCGTGTGAGCTGTACGACATCGTCGGCCCGGTGTGCGAGACCGGCGACTTCCTCGGTCGCGCGCGCCGGTTGGCATTAGCCGAGGGGGATCTGCTGGCGATTCGCGGCAGCGGCGCCTACGGATTCTCGATGAGTTCCAACTACAACAGCCGCCCGCGCGCCGCCGAGGTGATGGTCGATGGCGACCAGGCCCATTTGGTGCGCCGCCGCGAGACCTTACGCGAGCTGTTCGCCGGCGAAGAGACCTTGCCATGACGCGTTGCCCCGAGGTGAGCGCGCCTAGGGTCTCGTTCCTTGCGCACGCGCCAGCGCGCTGGCGGTCCTGATGCGGATGCGCTTCACCAAGATGCACGGGCTGGGCAATGACTTCGTCGTCATCGACGCGATCCGCCAACGCATTGAGCTTAACGCCGAACAGATTCGCCAACTCGCCGATCGCCACTTCGGCATCGGCTGCGATCAGGTGCTGCTGGTCGAGCCGCCGCGCTTGCCCGACACCGCTTTTCACTATCGTATCTTCAATGCCGATGGCACCGAGGTCGAGCAATGTGGCAATGGCGCGCGCTGCTTCGCGCGCTATGTACGCGATGAAGGGCTCGCCGAGGCGGATCTGATCCGCGTCGGCACGGCGGCGGGAGCGATCAGCCTGCAACTGCACGCCGACGGCCAGGTCAGCGTCGATATGGGCGTGCCGCGCTTCGCGCCGGTCGAGATCCCGCTCCTGGCGCACTCGCGCGCGCCGGCCTACGATCTCGGCGCCGGTTGTCGGGCACTGCGCATCGGTGCGGTATCGATGGGCAATCCGCACGCGGTGTTGTCGGTCAGCGATGATCTGGACCAGGCGCCGGTCGCCGAACTCGGCCCGCGCATCGAGCGCGATCCGCTGTTTCCGCGCGGGGCTAATGTCGGTTTCATGCAGCGCCAGCATGCGGGAGCGATCCGGCTGCGAGTCTGGGAGCGCGGCGTCGGCGAGACCCTGGCCTGTGGCACCGGGGCCTGTGCGGCGATGGTCATCGGGCGCCTCTGGGGCGAACTCGACGAGTGCGTCGAGGTGCGTCTGCCCGGCGGAACCCTGCGGATCGAATGGCTTGGCGAGGGCCATCCGGTGACGATGACGGGGCCTGCCACCCGTGTTTTCGATGGGGAACTCGAACCATGAATCGTCGAACCGATGCGCTGGAACAGGTGGTCAACGACGAGAGCGTCGCGGCCTGGCTGATGCACCATCCTGACTTTCTGTTGCGGTATCCGGCCGTGTTGGCCAAGCTCAATGTGCCGCATGGCAGCGGTGACGCCACCTCGCTGATCGAGCGCCAGGTGGCGGTGCTGCGCGAGCAGTTGGCCAACGAGCGCGGCCGGCTGCATCATCTGGTCGCGCGCGCGCATGACTACGAGACCTTGCTGACACGCTTGCATGAGCTGACCCTGCGCCTGATCGTGGCGCCTGACCTAAAACACGCCTTGCATGTGCTTGAGCAAGCGCTGTGCGAGCATTTCAAGGCCGATGCCGTGGTCGTCAAGCTGTTCCCGCTCGACGCGAAGGAACGGGTGGGAGACCCACTCGTGCGCGATTTTATCGACTTCGTTGACCGTGACCATTGTCTCTGCGGTCCCTTCGCGCCGGAGCAGGCCGAGGCGCTCTTCGGCCCGCTTGCGGTCGAGATCCATTCCGCCGCGCTGGTGCCGCTGCGGGCGCATGAGCATACCGGCGTGCTGGCGATCGGTAGCGCCAATCCGAAGCGGTTTACCCCGGATATGGGCACTGACCTGCTTGAGCGTCTCGGCGCCATCGCTGGCGCCAAGTTGGCTGACTTGGCCCATCGTGGTCAAGCGGCTTGAACCCATGGCCGCGATGACCGACGCGTCGGCGACAGATCCCTTCCTGTCGCGTTTTCTCGAGCATCTCGCCAGCGAGCGACGTGCCTCACCGCATACCCTGAGCAACTATCGGCGCGATCTCGAGCGCATCGGCCGTTGGCGTCTCGAGCAGGGCATCGATGGCTGGGCCGATCTGCGCGATGAGGCGATTCGTCGCTACATCGCGGCCCGCCATCGCGGCGGCATTGGCGGCCGCACCTTGGCCCGCGAGCTGTCGGCAGTGCGCGGCTTCTTCGATTTCCTGTTGCGCGAGCGGTTGGTGATCAACAATCCGGCGCGCGGGCTGCGTGCGCCAAAGAGTCCGCGCCGCCTGCCGGGGAACCTGGATGCCGATACGCTCAGTGCGCTGCTGGATGCCGATACGGCAACCGCTGGCCTTGTTGAAGGTGAAGAAGGTGAGGGCGATGGTCAGCCTGGGTCCCAGGTTGAACCCGAGAAGAGGCCTGAGGCGGGCGCCGATAATGAGCCCTTGGCGTTGCGCGACACAGCCATGGTCGAGTTGTTCTATTCGTCCGGGCTGCGCTTAGCGGAGCTGATCGCGATCGATGTGCGCGATATCGATCCCGCCGACGCCCTGCTCACCGTTGTCGGCAAGGGCGCGAAGACGCGCCGAGTCCCCGTGGGCAAGGCCGCGCTGCGAGCCGTCGATGCCTGGCTTGGCGTGCGTCCGCTGCTCGCCCTGCGGGATGAGCCGGCATTATTCGTCAGCTCCCGAGGGCGCCGCATCCATCCGCGCACGGTGCAGACGCGCCTGAAGCACTGGGCGCAGTTGCGCGGTGCGCATCGCAACCTGCATCCGCACCTGCTGCGTCACTCGTTCGCCAGCCATCTCCTCGAATCGTCGGGCGATCTCAGGGCGGTGCAAGAGTTGCTGGGGCATGCCGATATCGCCACCACGCAGGTCTATACCCATCTCGATTTCCAGCATCTCGCCCAGGTCTACGACCAGGCGCACCCGCGCGCGCGCAAACGCCGCTGAACCGCTCGCGTACCGGCAAATTCGGCCCCTCGCGCGTCTTGCTCTAGTCGCTAATGCCGTTGTTCGGATGAGGCGGGTGCTTGCCGCAGCGCTTGCAGATAGCTCTGCTGCTCTTGCAGGGCCTTGGCTTGGATGGCGAGCAGTGTCTGATAATCCTCCGGCATGCGTTCATCCATGCCGCTGTCTTCGAACCGCTGCAGCATCTCGGCGGTGTCCTCCAGCAGGCTCTCCAGCTCGTTGAGCAGATGCCGGTAATCGCTGTCGCTCATCCCCGTCATGGGGCGGGATCGAAGCGGTAGCCAAGGCGCTCGATATCGGGCGCGAAGTGTCGCGCGACCAGCTCGGCAGTCCGATCATCGTAGTAGGCGCGGTAATCGGCGCGGCGGTCGTTGGCCTGGCGGCGGTGTGGGAGCTTGGGCGGGGCGATGCCGATCCGTGCGCAGGCGTCGCTGAAGTCCTGCTCCAGGCGTTCATAACGGCCGATGAAGTCGACGATCAGATGACCGCGCAGATCGATCAGGTAATCGGTCTGCAGTTCGATCGAGGTGTCCAGGTGATATTGCGGCGGACGTTCGGGATCGAGCTTCCAGCGCAGGAAGGTCGGAAAATCCTCATGGCCACCGAGATACTGTGGACGTTCGCGGCGGATATGGTGAAAGGAGCTGACCTGCAAGTCCCAAGGGTTGCGCACGAAGGCGAACTTGAACAGCGCCTCGAAGACCTCGCGCGGGAGCAGCTCCTTGGCGGCAATGATCTTAGCGTGGCGTGGCAATTTGGTGGCGATGCGATGGCCGCTGAGATGGCTGAACCGGCTGCAGACGAACATCGGCCAATACCAGGGATCGGCCCAACGCCGGCGCGCGAGCGCCGCGCGCACGCTGGTGCCGCCGGTCTTGGCGATATGGATGAACAGGAACTGGTGCTTGGGTGAGAGCAGCATAGGGCATTGTATAACGCCGTTCATGAGGCTGCTGCCATGCCAGCGGCAAGCGCCAATGCCAGATTGGCGGTAACCCCGCAAGCCAGCAAATAGGCGCGTCGGCCCTGGTCTCTGAGTCCAGAGCCAACGGGGCTTCGAGGTACGCCCGCGTTAGTGCTCCACCGGCACCAAGTCGCGGTACGCGTGCCAGGTGGCGTGACCGACCAGCGGCATCGCGAGCGCGAGGCCGATGTAGAAGGTCGCCAGGCCGATCCCGATGAAGAACACGATCAGCACCGCCCACAGTGCCATCGGTGCCCAGTTCTGCATCACCGCCCTGACGCTGGTGCGGATCGCGGTGAAGCCATCGACCTTGCGGTCGATCAGCATGGGCACCGAGATGGCGCTGATCGCGTAAGCCACCCAGGCCAGCGTGAAGCCGACCGTCAAGCTTGCGAACACGAACGCATTGTGCTTTCCGGAGAGGAAGACGGCGCCGAAGAAGTTCTCCAGCGGCGGATGCATGCCGTCGAACAGCAGCGCGAAGAGCACGAAGTTGGACATCATCCACAGCTGCATGATGATCAACAGGCCGGCGGTGATGACGCCAAGCTGGGCCTGATTGCTGCGCCAGGCCTCGAGCGCGCTGCAAAACTTGATCGGCTCGCTGCGCTCGAGGTGGGCGCTCATCTGATAGAGGCCAAGGCCGATGATGGGTGCGAGCAGATAGAAGCCGGCGGCTAGGAAGGGGACAATGAAGAACAGCCCTTCGCCCATCAGGCCGAGTGTCATCAGCCCGCTGATCAAGACGATGACGGCCCCGTAGGTGAAGCTGTAACGACGCGCATTCATCATGTCGCGCCAGCCCTTTTCGAGCCACTCCCAAGGTTGGGACAGACTGATCTGATTGACGGCGATGTCCTCGGTCTGGACATCGGCGGTGACGGTGGTCTGCTCCATCGCGAAATCCTCCGGTGTGTGTTGGTTTTGTAGTGATCGCCTGCTCGCTGGGGCGCTAGACGGCAAGCCGACAGTGGCCGTGCGATGTGGCGTTTGCCTTCGTCACCCTTAATTTGATCTAGTCACTGACAAAACGCAAGGAATTGCGATGGTTTTTATGTGTGGGCGATTTCGGATTCAGGCGCTGACGCCGATGTCGGCCAGGTCCGTGCTCAGCTCGGGCTGGGTCGCGCCCTCGCGCAGGACCGCGTCGATGCGCTCGAAGCGCGCATTCAACGCTGCCGACGTCGCCGCCGGGGTGGTCAGATACCAGTCGCGCAGCAGGGCGCCGACGTCATCGCCGCTGGCGCCGGGCTCGCCCTCGGTCATCCGATCGCGCAAGCGCTCGACCTGGCGTTGCATGCGCTGCGCCTGCAAGCGATCGGGCGACTCGACTTGGGCGATGATCTCGAGCGTGAGACAGAGCGATTCGCGTCGTCGCAGGTGCTCTTCGAGCAAGGAGGCGAGCGCCGGGCGCTGCTTCGGGTCGCGGCAGCTAGCGAGCACCTGAGCGAAGGCCGTATCGAGCGCTTTCGCTAGCGGTTGGTCCTCGATCGCGGGTAATGCCTGCCAGTCCTGTTGCAGGCGTTCGCAGTCGCTGACCCCATCGACAGTACCGTTCGCGAGCAGATGGCGGGCCGCGTTGTCGCAATAGAGCGCGCGTTGCGCCAGACGCTCGATCCCGGCCCAACGCTCGGCGTCATGCAAGCTCGCAAGGCGCACGCGCACGGCGGCCAGGGCTTCGCGCCAGGTGCGGTTTAATGCCGCCTGGGCTTGGCGCGGCACCGTCAATGCTTCGGTATCGCTCCAACGTCGCTTGAGTGCGTTGCTCTGGTGCTCCAACTCAGCGGCCGTGTGCAGGGCATCGGACTCTGCCAAGGCCAGCAGATCTCGGCAGATGGCCTCGCGGGTGGCCTGATTCTCGCGCAAGTTGGCGCCGCGCGCCTCGTATTCGGCGGCGCGGCGCGCGAAGACCGTATCGCTCGCGGTGCGGAACTGCTGCCACAGCGCGTTCTCGTCGCGGTGGCGTGCCGGAACCGTGGTCTGCCATTGGTGTTGCAGTTGCTTGGCGGTGTCGATCGCCTTGCGCAGGTCGGGTTCATCGGCCAGCGCTCGCATCTGTTCCAGCAACTGCTGCTTCTGCGCCTGGTTGCGCGCGCGCTCCTCGGCCAGGATGCGGTCGAGCCGCCGCAGCGCGCGGCGGAAGCGGCCCTCGATCGCGCGATCGCGCGCGCCCTGGTTGTCACCGCTCGTTGCGTTGACCCCCGATGCCTCGATCCCCGGCGCCTCGATCAGGGCGCTCCAGGCCTGGCGCATCTCGCGCTCGGCGCGGTGCAGCTTCTTCCAATCGACGCGCTCCCAGTCGACCTTGTCGAGGAAGTCTTCGAGGCGCTTGGCCAGGGCCTCGCGCTGTTTGCGATTCTCGCTGCGCAGCGCCGCCTGTGCCTCGAGAAAGGGCCGGCAGCGCGTTCGGATCCGTTCGCCGGCCTGACGAAAACGCTCCCACAGCGCGTCGTCGGCCGGCGCGCCCTGGTGGTCGAGCTGTTGCCAGTGGGCCTTGAGTTCCTGCAAGCGGTTGATGCTGGGCTCATCGGCATGCTCGGTATCGGCGGCGAGGGCCTCGGCCTCGGCGCAGAGCTGAGCGCGATGCTCATCGGTGCTCCAGCGCCGCCAATGGCGCAGCTCGCGCAGTTGCGGGGCGATGCGCTTGAGACGCTCGTCGATGGCGCTGATGGTCTCGCGCCCGAGCGCGGCCGAGCGGGCCTGCTCGAGGGTCGCGCTGATGCTTTGGTAGAACGGATCGGCCTTTTTCAGCTCGCCGGCGTCGAGATGCGCTTCCAGCTCGGTGAGCCGCTCCGGCAGTGCCTCGAGCTTGCGTGTCAGTTGTTTGCGATGCCGTTGCAGACGTTGCTCGAAGCGCTCGAGGAGCTGGTCGATTTCCCGCAGCCGTGTTGCCTGCGGTGATGCTGCCGGCGGTGATGTCGACTGCGGCGATGCCGGCTGCGGCGAAGCGGCCTGGGGTGATGCCGACTGTGGCGATGCACCCTGCGGCGATGGGATCGGGTTGGCGTCCGTGGTGCCATCGCTGGCGCTACTTGGCTCGCTGTCTGGCAGTGCCCGGCGGCGTTGGCGCAGGGCCTCGAGTGTGCGCCAATCCGGGTGGCCGCCGCGCTCGTGCTGACGGCGCAGGTCGGCGAGGAGCTGCTCTGCGGCCTGCTCGGTTTGCTGGCGTTGCCTGAGTTGCTGCCGTGGCGCCTCGATCGCTTGCTGCGCCTGACGATAGGCTTGCTCGAGTTCGGCTTGGGTCGTTGGCTCCGGCGGGCCGGTGTTTTGCCAGGCCTGCTGAAGCTGCCCCTGCTCCTGCGCGAGCGTTTCCAGATCCAGCTCGGGAGCACGCTTGGCGAGATCGCGTAGCTGCTCGATGAGCGTCTCGCGTGCGCGGGTGGCGGCGGCCTGCGCCTCTTGCTCGGCGATCCGTGCCGCATGGGCTTGCCGGTAGGCCTCGTAGCCGTCGAGGAAGTGCTGGCGCAGGGTCTGGAAACGCTGGCTCAGGGCCTGATCGACGTCGGCCTCGATCGTCTGCCACTGCTGCTCCAAGTGCTCGAGTACGGAGCGATCTTGCAGCCAGTTGTCGAAGCGCCCGAGTCGTTCCAGGCGTTCGCACAGGGTCTCGCCCAGCGCCTGCGCGCGCCGGGGGCGCTCTTCTTGCTCGAGCCGCTGCTTGAGGCGTTCGCGCGCGAGCCGGTAGACCCGTTTGTCGCGCTTGCCGGAAGCCTTGACGAGCTGTTCGAGCCCGGCCTTGTGCTGCACGCGCTCCGCCGCCGCGAGTCGATTCGCGGCAACCGCGTCGTTGATTGCGCACTGGGTCAGGACCTCGGCATCGACCACCTGGCCGATCGCGGCGAGGCGCAGGGGGGCGTCGCTGGCTTGGAGGGCGACTTGCACGAGCAATCCTGGGTCGAGCCTGCGTTCGAGTTCGGCGAGGCGCGCCTCCAGGCTCGGCGCCTGGGCGTCGAGGCCGCACAACAGTCGCCGGTAGCGGGTCTCGGCCAGCTCGCGCACACTGGCATCCTCGTCGCGTTCGGCGAGACCATGCAGCAATCGCAAGTCGGTCAGTTGCCGGCAGGCTTGGCGACGGACGTTGACCTCGGGGCTCTCGAGCGCGTGCTCGAGCGAGGGTTGTGGGTCGTCGGGGGCCTCGATCTCGTCGGCGCGTCGGCCGAACAGACGTTTCAGCAGCATGGCAAGGAAGGGCAGGTGACGGCTCGTTGACCGTCCATTGTATACCTGATTCTGTTTCGTTAACATACGCTAACGCGCACCCTCAAGGAGGATGGGCGAATCCACCAAAGCCCGCAGTAAAATCCCACAGGCGCCGTTCTCGTCGCGTTCCATCTCGATTCCGTTCGAGCGAGTGACCTTCGCAGAACCGGTTCAAATCCGACACGAACGAGTCTGTCCTTTTGGGTAACCACAAGCGTGAGCTTCTCTCTGCGCAAGATTCGTCCCAGTACGGAGTAACCATCCCCAGGCAAAGCCGGGGGCTTTGAATGCGTGAGCCGCTCAAAGCGGCCAGGGGACGCTAACGCGGCCCCACGGATTGTGGACCGCCTAAAGGCGCCCGGTCAGCTCCAAAACTGGAGTTGATCGAAGCGCTGATCCTCCTTCTCTTGGTGGCGAATGTAGGCTCGGATGATCGCCTCGTCTCGCCCGAGCGTGGTGACGAAGTAGCTGATACTGTCACCCCGGCAGAGCCGGGGAATTAGCTAGTTTATTTACGGTGAGCGCAAGCGTAACCTCCGGTCTAACCCGCCCTTAGCCGATTGGGCGTATTGTCTACGACTAATGTTGCGAATAGATTCGCAGATCATTTTTGTCTATTTGATTAGATGGAACTAATCTGTAATGTCTTTCTTCTAAGATTTTAACTTCATCGTCAACGACCGTAAGCTCAAATA
>PWTO01000045.1 GCA_003562815.1 Chromatiaceae bacterium
CAAGGCCCGTGGCTATGCCGACAAATACCGCGCGCTCGGTCAGCCGATTCATCTGATCGGCATCGAATTCAGCCGAGAGCAGCGCACGGTGGTTGGCTTCGCGGTGGAGACCTGCTGAGCCAGAGACGCCTCGGAGACTGCCCTTTCTGGACAATCTCTCAACGCTCCGACACCGACAACGCCGCCCGCACTGCCCGCAGCAGATCCAGAGTCGAAGTTGCCCGCAGCGATCACCCACGGGGGTGCCAGCGTCGCGACAATTTTGGCGCCACAGGCCGAGCCCCGTGGCGACGTCGCCGGGACATCTAGCCGCGATAGAGACCGAGTTCTTCAGTGTCAGGCGACGATTTCCTTACTGGCAGAGCGCATGCCCGCTGCAGCCGAGTTGGGCGTACTCGGTGTAGATAAGCGCCATATTGAAAACCTCGGCCGCCTCCAAGCTGGCGCCGGTCAGGTCCGTACCCCAAAGGTCCACGACATGCAGCCACGCACCATAGAGATCCGCATGGCGAAAGCTGGAATCGGCGAGGTTGGCATACATGATGAAGGCATAGCGCAGGCTGGCATTATCGAACGTCGCCTGCTCGGCCTGCACGTCCTCAAGATCGGTATAGGAGAGCTGCGCGTTCTCGAAGTTGGCGCCATTGAGCGTGGCAGCCCGCAAGCTTGCACCTCGCAGGTCGGCGTTCGCGAGATTGGTATAGGTAAGGTCGATATGGGCGAGAATCGCGCGCCGTCAACGGATGAGGCCGCCGACAGGGCTTCGGCGATCATCGCCTGGTCCACGGATGACAATTCGCAATCCTTTTATTGACAAGTCCCGACGAACACGTCACCTTGTGCAACAAGATGTTTCAATACCGCAACAGATCTGATCAAGCCAGCCTTTCGTGATCGCCGTGCAGCCGCCATGAGGAGACACGTCAGAGAGCAGGGCTCAGAGAGAAGAATCAGGAGGAGTCCCCCGCGATGCATCAAAAGATTCGAGCGCGTGCCTTGGCCCTCGCTTGTAGCGCCCTAGCCCCCGCAGCCCAGGCCACCAATGGCTATATGTCGCACGGCTATTCGCCAGCCGCCAAGGGCATGGCGGGAGCCGGCGCCGTGGCCATGCCGCAAGACACGCTGGCGATCGTGGCCAACCCGGCCGGCGTCAACCAGATCGGCCGGCGCGCCGACGTCGGTCTGTCTTGGTTCATGCCACGTCGCGAGTACAAGGGCCTAGCGCCCTCGGACGCATTCTGTACCACCGGTTGCACACAGGGCGCATTCGCGCCGATCGGTACCGGCGATGGCACCGGCACCCTGACCAGCAGGAACAAGGACTTCCTGATTCCCAATCTCGGCTATAGCCATCCGATCGACGAGCGCAGCGCCTTTGGCATCGCCTTGTTCGCCAATGGCGGCATGAATACCGATTACCGCAGCGCGGAGACCTTTGAGCAATTCGGCGCCTTCGGCGGCAACAACCCGTTCGCGAACCCACCGCACTATCTGCCACCGGACCCACGCGCCGGCATGCAGGTCCCGGGCACAACGCGCGTGGGTGGCGGCAACGCCGGTGTCAACCTCGAGCAGATCGGCTTATCGGTCGCCTATGCGCGCGAGGTCGCCGATGGGCTGAGCCTGGGGGCGAGCTTCTTACTCGGTTACCAGACGATCGAGGTCAAGGGGGTTGGCGCCTTCCAGGGTTTCACCCAGACCTTCACCGAGAGCATGATCGCGAGTCAGACGATGAGCGGCATCTCGGCGTCCAAGCTGAGCGACAACGGCCAGGACTCGGCCTGGGGTTACGGCTTCCAGCTCGGCGGCGTTTGGGATCTCAGCCCGATGCTCTCGCTCGGCGCTTCGTACCGAACCAAGATGTACATGGGCACGTTCGACAAGTACGCGGACCTGTTCGCCGAAGGGGGCAAGTTCGACATCCCGGCGGTCGGCACAGTGGGCGTTGTCATCAAGCCCAATGAACGGTTGGCGCTTGCCTTCGACGTTCAGCATATCGCGTACGGCGACGTGCCGGCGATCGCCAACACCAACGATCTCGCGCGCAAGTGCGACCTCGGCGCCGCCCTCGGCCAGCCCAGCCATCCGGGCGCGACCTATGACGCGCGCTACTGCCTGGGAGGCTCCAAGGGTGCGGGCTTCGGCTGGGACGACATGACCGTGTTCAAGGTCGGCGTCCAGTACGCAGTCGATCGGCAGCTGAAGCTGCGCGCCGGTTATAGCCATGGCAAGAACCCGATCGACGGCAGTCAGGTCGCCTTCAACGCCCTCGCCCTAGCGACACCGGAAGACCATTTCACGATCGGTGCCAGCTACCTGGTCCAGGACAACATCGAGCTGACCTTCTGGGGCATGTATGCACCGGAGAAGAGCGTTTCTGGACCAGGGGCGTTCACCGCCGATCAGGCCCCCAAGATCAGCATGGAGCAGTACGAACTCGGTCTGAATGTCGCTTACCGCTACTGATCGAACACAAACCAAAGCCGCACAATAACCAAAGGAGGTTCAGCAAGCCGCCACACCAGGCGGCTTGCTATTTTTTATGCGCGCGCGTGCAGGCGATTCATCACCCGCTGATACTCACCCGCTAAGAACTCCGGCAGGCAGCCTTCCGCCTGATCGACCGCTTCAAGAATCGCATCCAGATCGGACCGCGCGGGACGACTCAGCACATACCCGACCACCTGCTCCTTGGCCCCCGGATGGCCAATCCCAATGCGCAGGCGCCAGAAGTCGCGACTGCCGAGCGCAGCGATACTGTCACGAAGGCCATTATGGCCGGCATGACCGCCGCCGAACTTGAGCTTGAGCGAGCCGACCGGAAGATCGAGTTCATCGTAGGCGACCAGCACCGCTTCGGGGGCGATCTCGAAGTAGCGACAGACCGCCGCCAGCGCACGACCGCTGTGATTCATGAAGGTCGTCGGCTTCAGCAGTCGCAGATCGCCCCCTTCACCGCTCACGCGCGCCAGCAACCCTTGGAACTTGGCATCCGCTCGCAGCTCCACGCCGGCACGCTCGGCAATGCGATCGACGAGCCAATAGCCAGCGTTATGCCGCGTTCCCGCATACTGGGGGCCAGGGTTACCCAGCCCCACGATCAACCGAATGCCTTGCTCTGCCATCGTCTCAGCAGACAGACGATCACCCCGAGGTGGACTCGCTACCTGAGGCGTCTTCATCCTCGTCGCCCGTGCTCTCCGCCTGTGGTGCGTAGATCATCACCAACGGGGTCTCCGGATCGAGCGAATGGGTCAGCTCGACGCCCGTCGGCAGCTTGAGTTCGGACACATGAATGACGTCACCGAGATTCATCTCGGCCATATCGACGCTGAGATATTCCGGCAGATCGGCCGGCAAGCAGCTGACCTCGATCTCAGTGATGTTGTGCGAGATGGTGCCGCCCATCTTCAGGCCTGGGCATCCCTGTTCGTTGACGAAGTGGATCGGGATCGTCAGACGCAGCTTCTCGTCACTGCTCACGCGCAGAAAATCGACATGCAGCAGGAAGGGCTTGGCCGGATGGCGTTGCAGATCCTTGAGCACGACCTTGGTGGTCTCGTCGCCAAGTTTCAGATCGAGCAGGCTCGAATAGAAGGCTTCATAGTCGAGCTGACGCTCAAGCTCGTTATGACGCACGGCAATCATCGTCGGCTCGGCGTTACCGCCGTAGACGATCCCCGGCACCATCCCGGTCCGACGTAGGCGGCGGCTCGCACCCTTCCCCGTGTCGCTCCTCGGCTGAGCCGCGACTTCAAATACATCACTCATGACGGAGTCTCCAGATTGAATAACAACAAAACGCCGGCATCCGCGACCAGATGCCGGCGCCAGCTCAGCGCATGCGCGCAAGGCGCATGCGCTGTGGTCAGTCGACGAAGAGCGAGCTGACCGATTCCTCGTTCGACACCCGCCGCATGGTCTCGGCGAGTAGCTCGCCAATGCCGAGCTGGCGGATCTTCGGGCACTCGCGCGCCTCGGGACGCAAGGGGATGGTATTGGTGACGACCAGCTCGTCGAGCGCCGAGACCGAGATATTCTCGACCGCCGGCCCCGAGAGCACCGCATGGGTGCAGTAGGCCTGCACCCGTGAGGCGCCCTGCTCTTTCAGCGCCGCAGCGGCTTGACAGAGCGTGCCGGCGGTATCGACCAAGTCGTCGACGAGCACGCAGGAGCGCCCGCGCACATCGCCGATGATGTTCATCACCTTGGCCTCATTCGCGCGCGGACGGCGCTTGTCGATGATCGCCAGATCGGCATCATCGAGGCGCTTGGCGAGCGCGCGCGCGCGCACCACACCGCCGACATCGGGCGAGACCACCATCAGGTTGTCGTGTTTCTGTCGCCAGACATCGCCGAGCAGGATTGGCGAGGCATAGACATTATCGACCGGAATGTCGAAGAACCCCTGGATCTGATCGGCATGGAGATCGACCGTCAACACCCGATCGGCCCCGGCCGAGCCGATCATCTTGGCCACCAGGCGCGCGGTGATCGGCACCCGCGCCGAGCGCGGACGCCGATCCTGGCGGGCATAGCCGAAGTACGGAATGACCGCCGTGATGCGCTTGGCCGAGGCCCAGCGCAAGGCATCGATCATCACCAACAATTCGAGCAGGTTATCGTTGGTCGGCGCGCAGGTCGGCTGCACGATGAAGATATCGCGACCGCGCACATTTTCTTGGATCTCGGTCATCACCTCGCCGTCGCTGAACTGGCCGACGACGGCCTTGCCCAGCGGCAGCCCCAGGTGCGCGACGATCTCGCTGGCGAGCGCGGGATTGGCGTTCCCCGAGAACACCATCAAGGCGCTGGCCCGCACGGATTGTCCTCTTGGCTCAACCGGCACCGTTATGGCCACTCTCGGTCTGATGAATGATGGCTGGGGCGCCAGGATTCGAACCTGGGAATGCTGGGATCAAAACCCAGTGCCTTACCTCTTGGCGACGCCCCAATGGATTGGACCCGCTCAGCGGGTTGAGCCTGCGCCGCTAGGCGAGGCAAACAGCGGCGAGCGATTGTGCCCGCGCGCGACGAATGCCGGCACCTGCGGCGGTACCTCGCCGAGCAGTCGCTCGGCCGCTGCCCGCTCTGGTAGGGCCGCAAACAGACAGGCCCCGGTACCGGTGAGCTTGGCATCCGCGCGCTCGGCAAGCCAACGATACGCATCGGCGACCACGGGATAGTTCTTGAGCACCGTGGCAAGACAGTCATTATTGGCATTGCCGCGCAGAAAGTCGCCTAGTGTGACTGGCTGTGAATCTCTTGTCAATCCCGGATCTCCGAAGACCGCCGCCGTCGAGACCTGACAGCGCGGCACCAGCACCAGATACCAAGGCATCGGCAGCTCGACCGGGACCAGGTTCTCGCCCACGCCCTCGCCCCAGGCCGCCTCGCCGCGCACGAACACCGGCACATCGGCGCCCAGCCGCAGCCCGATCTGCGCGAGCCGGTCGGTTGACAGGCCCGTTGTCCACAGCTGGTTTAGCGCCTGCAGGGTGGTGGCTGCGTCCGAGCTGCCACCGCCGAGCCCACCGCCCATTGGCAAACGCTTCTCGATGCGGATACTCACCCCGGTGTCACAGCCGGTTTCCTCCTTGAGTGCCTGCGCCGCGCGCACCACCAAATCCTGCTCCGGTGGAATCTCGACCGGTCCACCAACGCGCTCGATGCGCCCATCGGCGCGCGGCTCAAAGAACAGCCGATCGCACCGATCGATAAATTGGAAGACCGTCTGCAAGCGATGATAGCCATCCGGTCGGCGCCCGAGCACACGCAGCATCAGGTTGAGCTTTGCCGGTGCCAGCCAAGCGCCATCGGCGTCGGGCCCTGGACTGCGCATCGTCATCGACGCCATCAGTGATCGGTGTGCGAGAAGCGGAAGCGACTCAGCACCCTCAGCAGATAATCGTGCTCGGGGGCTTCCTCGAGCGCGTGTCCCCAGATCGCGCGCGCCTCGTCTTTCCGCCCCAGGGTCCAGAGCACCTCGCCCAGATGCGCGGCGATCTCGGCATCGAAGCCCTGCGCGAGGGCTCGGCGCAGATAAGCCTCGGCCTGCTCTGGCTGGCCCTTGCGGAACAGCACCCAGCCCATGCTATCGAGAATGGCCGGATCGTCGGGGCGCAATTGCAGCGCACGCTCGATGAGCGCTTGGGCGGCGTCGAGGCGATCCGTGCGATCGGCCAAGGTGTAGCCTAGCGCATTGAGCGCATCGACGTGATCGGGATCATCCACCAGGATGCGCCGCAGATCGCGCTCCAGCAGCGCGACATCGTCCATGCCGACGGCAAGCATCGCTCGGGCATAGAGCAGATCGGCATCATCCGGGTGCTCGTCGAGGGCGCTGTTGTAAACCTCAAGGGCGGGCTGGTCGAGTCCCTGCGCGCGTAACAATTCGGCCTCGATCAGAGAGAACGTCACGCTTTGGCTAGGAGACCGATGGCGCAGTTGTTGGAGCAGCTTGCGGGCGCGGGCGATGTCGCCGTCCTTCGCATACAGGCTGGCGATACGTACCTGCGCGCTGGTCCGATTCTGCCCGCGCACCTGCTCGTAAAACGCCAAGGCCGCATCGCGGTTACCTGCCTGCTCTTCGACCTGCCCGAGCAGGAAGGCGACGTCATTCGGTCGCTGCTTGAGACGTTGCAGCGCTTCGAGATAGCCCCGCGCCTTGTCGAGATCCGTGATCTCAAGGGCTAAAACAGCCGCCGCCATGAGCACATCTGAACGCTCCGGCTCGCGTGCGAGCAACTCATCGAAGATCGCCAGCGCCGGCTCCGATTCTTCCGCATCCATGTGCAACTGCGCCTTCATCAGCTTCAGCTCGAAATCTGCAGGCGCGGCGCCGATGTAGCGATCGAGCATCGCGTGTGCCTGCTCGACCTGCTCGCGCCTGACCAACAGGCGCACCAGAAATAACGCTGGATCGCTCCAACCGGGACGCAGCGCCGCCGCGCGCTCGGCCAGCCGTATCGCGGTCTCATCGTCATTGGCGGCGGCGGCCAGGGTCGCGAGCGCGAACTGCGCATCGGGATCGTCCTCGGCGTCGAGCGCATCGATCAACGCGCGCATGACCCGGAAGCGATCGGCGGGAACGGGCAGCCGACCGAGGATTTGCGCCGCCTGTAGGTAGCCCTGACCGGGCACTCCGGCGAGTTCGATCACCCGCTGCAGGGAGGCCATGGCCTGCTCCTGATCGCCGGCGTCCAACGCCAGGAAGGCGGCGAGCTGATGGGCCTTGGGGGCGTCGGGCTCCAGAGCGGTCCAGAGAGCGAGGGCGCGTCGCGCCGCCGCCGAACGCTTGGCGTTCAGGGCCGAGCGCACGGCACGCTCGGCCAGGCTCGGCGCACGCGCCAGCTCGGCGGCACGCAGAAAATACTCGAAGGCGGCATCGTAGTCGCCGCGCTGCAGCGCGACCTCCGCCACCAGCACGGCGTGGATGAGATCGGGGCTCAGCGTGGACGCGGGCGCTCCAGGCACCGGCCCCGAAGGCGTCTCGGTTGGCGGCGCGCCGGCTGGCGGCGGCTCGGCACTGCTCGCGAAGGCGACCAGCGCGAGTACCAGCGCGAGCAACGCTACAAGAACAGAGGGGGCAAGGGTTCGGTTGCGCATAGACAAGGGGGCCAGGCAGATGGTTGACCGCGATCAGCCGGTTATTCGCTTCGATCGCAGTATACTCGTGCGGTTCCTATCGCGGAAAGCAACCACGCGCGGCCCCGAAGCACCATCCTTGCCGTTGTGCGGGCCGGGGCGCATCGCAGACAACCGGCTAGCCCTTCGATTCCGCCATGCCATTGATCGTACTCGGACTCAACCACAAAACCGCACCCGTCGATATCCGTGAGCGTTTGACCTTCGGGCCCGACGTCATCGTCGCCGCGCTGCGTACGCTACTCGAATTAGGCCCAGCGGACGAGGCGATCATCGTCTCGACCTGTAACCGGACCGAGATCTATTGCGCCACGGACTCACGCGATATCGAAGCGCCGGTGCGCACCTGGCTCGGCCATTTCCATGGGATCGAGCCGCAGTTGTTCGCCCAGCATCTCTATGTGCACAAGGATCGCGACGCCGTGACCCATCTGTTCAAGGTCGCTTGCGGCCTGGATTCGATGGTGCTCGGCGAGCCGCAAATCCTCGGCCAGGTCAAGGCCGCGTTCAAGACCGCCTGCGAGGCCGGCGGCAGCGGTCGGCTCCTGGGGCGGCTGTTCCAGTGCACCTTCGCGGTCGCAAAACAGGTGCGCACCGATACCGCCATCGGCAGCAGCCCGGTCTCGGTGGCCTTCGCCGCAGTCAGCCTAGCGCGACAGATCTTCAGCGATCTCTCCAAGCAGACCGCCTTGCTGGTCGGCGCCGGCGAGACGGTCGAACTCGCCGCCCGACATCTGCATCAACACGGCATCGGGCGCATCATCGTCGCCAATCGCACCGTCGAGCGCGCGCACCGGCTGGCGGTGCAATTCGACGGCTACGCCATCGCGCTGACCGAGCTGGCGAGCCATCTGCCCGAGGCCGACATCGTTGTCACCTCGACCGCGAGCCCGCTGCCCGTGCTCGGCAAGGGCACGGTGGAGCGCGCGCTCAAGCAACGCCGGCATCGGCCCATCTTCATGGTCGATATCGCGGTACCGCGCGATATCGAGCCCGAGGTCGGGCAGCTGCGCGATGTCTATCTCTACACCGTCGACGATCTGCAAGGTGTGGTCGACGAAGGCATGCGCTCGCGCAACCATGCCGCCGAGCAGGCGGTCGAGATCATCGATCTGCATTGCGAGCAATTCATGGCCTGGGTGCGCTCGCTAGACGCCGTCTCGCTGATTCAGCACTATCGTGCGCGCGCCGAGTGCGTTCGCGATGAGGCCTTGTCGCGCGCTGCGCGCCAGCTCGCCGCCGGCAAGCCGGCGAACGAGGTGATGCGCCACCTCGCTTATCTGCTGACCAATAAGCTCTTGCATGAACCCAGCGTGCGCCTGCGCCAGGCCGGTCGCGAGGGCCAATCGGAGCTGCTGGATGCCGCCAATGAGCTGTTCCAGCTTTCACAGGGTCAAGACACCGGCAGCTGATGAACCCATCCATTCGCGGCAAGCTGGATCGGCTCGCCGAGCGCTTTGCCGAGATCACCGCCCTGCTAGCCGAACCCGAGGTGCAGGCGGATCAGAACCAGTTCCGCGCGCTTGGGCGCGAATATGCGCAACTGGAGCCGTTGCTCAACTGCTGGCAACGGTATCTTGAGGTCGAGTCCGAGATGGCTTCCGCGCGCGATCTGCTTGCCGACAAAGAGATGGCCGAGCTGGCGCGCGAGGAGCTGGCCGCCGCCGAACAGCAACGCGAGCAGCTGGAGCCTGAACTCAATCGACTGCTGATCCCACCGGACCCCAACGACCATCGCAATATCTACCTCGAAGTCCGCGCCGGCACCGGCGGTGCCGAGGCCGCCCTGTTCGCCGGCGACCTGCTGCGCATGTATCTGCGCTATGGCGAGCTGCAAGGCTGGCGCCACGAGATCATCAGCGCCAGCGAGGGCGAGATGGGCGGCTACAAAGACGTCGCGGTGCGCATCAGCGGCAGCGGCGTTTATGCGCGGCTCAAGTTCGAGTCCGGTGCCCATCGCGTGCAGCGCGTGCCCGAGACCGAATCCCAAGGCCGCATTCATACCTCGGCCTGCACCGTCGCTATTCTGCCCGAGGTCGATGCCGTCGATGCGATCAGCGTCGACCCGAACGATCTGCGCGTCGATACCTATCGCGCCTCCGGTGCCGGCGGTCAGCACGTTAATAAGACCGACTCGGCGGTGCGCCTGACCCATCTGCCAAGCGGCATCGTGGTCGAGTGCCAGGACGAGCGCTCGCAGCATAAGAACCGCGCCAAGGCGCTCGCGCTCTTGCAGGCGAAGCTGCTCTCGGCGGCGCGAGACGAACAAGCCGCCGAGCAGAGCGCCTCGCGCCGACTACAGGTGGGCAGCGGCGATCGCTCCGAGCGTATCCGCACCTATAACTTTCCGCAAAATCGACTCACCGACCACCGCATCAACTTGACCCTCTACAAGCTCGATGAGGTGATGATGGGGCATCTCGGTCAGGTCGTGGAGCCACTGCAGCATGAACATCAGGCGGACCTGCTCGCCGAGCTGACGACCGCTTAAAAGACAGCGTGAGCGTTGAAGCCTGGCTTTCACTGGTCCTGCTCTGTGTCCTCGGGGCCATGACCCCAGGTCCGAGTCTGGCGGTGGTGCTCGGCAGCATGCTGCGCGGTGGGCGTGGTGCGGGGCTGGCAGCGGCCCTCGCCCATGGCCTTGCGGTCGGGTTCTATGCCGTGCTGACGGTCGCCGGCCTGGCGACCTTGCTGACCGCCTCGCCGACGCTGTTCGCGCTGCTGCAGCTGGTCGCTGCCGGCTATCTGATCTCTCTGGCGCGCGGTGCGTTGCGTGAGCGCGCGGCGATGACGCCGGTGACCGACGGCTCAATCGGCAATCGCGGACTTGGCATGGCTGCCCGCGACGGCTTCATGATCGCTTTTTTGAACCCGAAGCTTGCGGTGTTCATGCTGGCGCTGTTCGCGCCCTTCATCACCGCCGATCAGGGACTCGGCGCTAAGGCCATCCTGGTCTTGACCATCGGCGGCATCGATGCCCTGTGGTACTGCGCCGTTGTCGTGCTGATGATGCGCAGCGGACTGCTCCCGGCACTGGCGCGCAATGCCGTCTATGTTCAGCGCGTCTACGCAGCGTTGCTGCTCGGACTCGCGCTGTACGTGACCAGTCGTGCCGTCGGAACCTTGGCCTCCGGCATCCGTGCGTGGTAGGCAAACCTGCGATCAACCGAGCCCCAACCCGTCGCTTGGGCTGGGCGGTCCATTGACCTTTGGGGCCTAAGCGTGAGCGCACCAACAAGCGACCGTATTGGCGAGTTGCGATGTTCGGCCCGCCAACGCCTAGCGGCCGCTGGCCATTCCAGCGCCGCGCTTGAGGCCGACCTGTTATTGAGCCTCGCCACAGGGCTCGAGCGCGGGCAGCTCTTCGCCTGGCCCGAACGAGCGCTCGATGCCGCCCAGCTGCAGCGGTTCGAGCAGCTGCTGACGCGGCGCGTTGCCGGCGAGCCGATCGCCTACCTGCTGCAACAGCGTGAGTTCTGGAGCCTCAGGCTTCAAGTGAGCCGCGCCACGCTGATCCCGCGACCCGAGACCGAGACCCTGGTGGAGCTGGCCCTGCGCGCCCTGCCGGCAGACCAACCGCTGCGCGTCGCCGATCTCGGCACCGGGAGCGGCGCCATCGCCGCCGCGCTCGCGCATGAGCGTCCACCGTGGTCGCTGATCGGCATCGAGCGTGACCCCGATGCGCTCGCCATCGCGGCCCTGAATGCGGCGCGACTGCAGCTCGACAACCTCAGTCTTGTGCGCGGACACTGGTCAAGCGCACTAGGTCGCGCCTCGGTGGACGCGCTCCTGGCCAATCCACCCTATGTGCGTGTCGATGACCCTCATCTCGGGCAAGGCGATCTGCGCTTCGAACCCCAGACAGCGCTCGTCGCCGGGGCCGATGGACTGCGCGCCATTCGCGCCATCATCGCCGACGCGCCCCGCTGCCTCAAACCCGGCGGATTGCTCGCGCTCGAGCACGGCTGGGATCAGGGCGCTGACGTGCGCACACTCATGCAGCAGCGGCATTTCAAGGCGATTGACACCCTGCGCGATCTTGCGGGTCAGGAACGGGTGACGCAGGCGATTCTCGCTGCATCCTGAGCGCATATCCATGCAAAAAACCTTGATCCGCGTCCGCTCAATTGAGCATACTTCGTCCATGGAAACGTCCGACCCAGATCGCATCAAACACCGCCAGATCCATTTTCGGGATCTGCATCCAGAGCGTAACGACGCGCGCACCGCCGCCGTCTTCCTGGCCGAGGTCGATGGTGTCATGCGCGCCGAACCGCTGTCTGCGATCCTGCTCGATCTGACCTACGACCTGCGCAAGACCTGCCTTGAGGAACTTGAAACCGCCCTCAGCGAACTCGGGCTGCACCTCGACGGCGCCCTGCTCTTCACGCTCAAACGCTCGCTCTACTACTACACCGAAGAGACTTATCGCGAAAACCGCGGCTGGACACGTAGCGAGCGCAACTCCACCAAGTTGGTGTTGGCAAGACGCTGGGAGAACCTCGAGCACGGCTGTCGCGATCCCCGCCCCGAGCATTGGCGCCGCTATCTCTAGGCGAGATGACAGTCTTCGGTCGGTCTTATATGATCTGGGGATTCCCCAGAGCATGCCGAGTCATCGATGCGCTTTAAAGTCAGCGACCGCGAGATCAAGAAGGCTAACGTCCCGCACGAGATCTTTCTCACCAACCTGATCGGCAACCATATCCTGATGGCGGTTGCCGCTGGTGGCATCGCCGGAAGTTTCCCCTGGGTGATGGCCGTCATCCCGGCTATCTCGTTATCGCTGCTTGGCTTTACACTCTGGCGCGCCCGCCGCTCGATCGGTCGCGATCCCTGGTACGTGATGTGTCACTGGCAGGTCTGCGCGCGGCGCAGCCGCATCTTTATCGGCATGCTGGCGTTATCGGGTTTGGTCATCCTGCTCGGCTGGGCCGGCCATGTGTATGTCGGACTGATGAAAGAGGCGGCGATTGCGCTCGTCATCGGCACCGGCATCCTGCCGATCATGGTCACCGTGCTGGTGCTGATCATGGTCGAGTCCGATGCCCTCTACAATGCCAATCAGGCTAAGCTCCCGGCTTGGGTGGTCGAACGCTTTCCGAATCCAGAGGCCGAGCTTATCGAGGAAACGGCCACTCCCAATGCCGTCGCCTGAGGGCACCCGCCGGCACGACAGCGCGGCATCCGGACGCGTGATCAGGACGCGAGCAGAGCGTCGAGGACCAGACCGAGGAACACCGCCATGCCGAAGTAGTTATTGTTCAGAAAAGCCTCGAAGCAACGCGCCGGCTCGCGGGCCCGAAGCAACCATTGCTGGTAACCGAACAACGCCGCCGCGACCGCAAGCCCAACGAAATAGGCCGCGCCAAGCCCCGCCTGGAGGCCGACCCAGATCAGGATCAGCAGCATCAGCACCTGTAACAGCGCGACGATGAGCCGATCCCAGCGGCCGAACAGGATCGCGGTCGATTTGATGCCGATCTTCAGATCGTCCTCGCGGTCGACCATCGCGTATTCGGTGTCATAGATCAGCGCCCAGAGCACGGTCGCCACGAACAACACCCAGGCATAGAGCGGGACTGTCTCCTGAATCGCCGTGAAGGCCATCGGCACCGCCCAGCCGAAGGCCGCGCCCAGGAACAGTTGCGGCACATGGGTGAAGCGCTTCATGAACGGGTAGATCATCGCCAGCGTCACCGCCACCACCGACATGGCGATGGTCTGCCAATTCAACAGCAGCACCAGCGCGAAGGCGGCGAGACTCAGGAGCACGAACACCGCCACCGCCTCGATCGGGCTGATCAGGCCTTGTGCCAACGGCCGCGTGTTGGTGCGCGCGACATGGCCATCCAGCTTGCGGTCGGCATAGTCGTTGATCGCGCAGCCGGCCGAGCGCATCAGCACCACGCCGGCGACGAAGATCAGCGCCACCGGCCAGGGCGGCTGACCGTCGCCGGCGAGCCAGAGCGCCCACAGCGCCGGCCACATCAACAGGAAGATACCGATCGGCTTATTGAGCCGAATCAACCGATAGTAGGCATCGAGCCGAACCCGCCAGCCGAGCTGTGACGCAAGAGGGCGGTGATCGTGAAGCTTGGTCTCGCGAGCGCTCATGCGGCGATGGATGATCTCTTCTAGCAGGCGATAAACGGAAGCACCCGAGCCTTGTCACGGGGCGATCCAGCGCAGGTGCGGGCTCGAGTCAAGGCGCGGATTATCGCATAGCACCGGCGATATTCGCGCCTAAGACGGCGATGAGACGCGCTCAGACCTGACCATAGTCATCGCGGCGACCGAGCCAGCGGCGAATCAGCGGCTCGACTTGACCGGGCCAGTGCTCAAGCAGCCGGTCGGCCGCGCGACGCGCGGCGTTGATCAGCGCACTATCGCGCATCGGGTCGGCCAGCCGGAATTGAACCGCACCAGCCTGCCGGGTTCCCAAAACCTCGCCGGCGCCGCGCATGCGCAGATCGGCCTCGGCAATGCGAAAGCCACTCGCTTCTCGGCGCAGGATGTCGAGGCGCTCGCGCGCCGCGCGCGTCAGGGGCGGGTGATACATGAGCACACAGGCGCTCTCGATGGCGCCGCGACCGACGCGACCGCGCAACTGATGCAGCTGCGCCAGCCCCAGCCGCTCGGGGTTCTCGATGATCATCAGGCTCGCATTGGGCACATCGACACCGACCTCGATCACCG
>PWTO01000204.1 GCA_003562815.1 Chromatiaceae bacterium
ATTGCGCATAATGTATATTATGTAAAGTCAGTGAGAGAGAACCACGATCGCAACCCAAGCACCCTCAGCGTACGATCTGGTTGCGCCCGGCGTCCTTCGCCCGATAAAGATTGCGATCGGCGGCTTCGAGCAACGCATCGATGGTGCTGCCGCTGTATTCGGCCACGCCGCCACTGACGGTGACCCGCAGCTCGTTCAATGGCCAGCTCAGGGCGCCGATCTCGATGCGGATGCGCTCGGCGATCTCGAACGCAGTCTCGGAGGTCGCCGATGGCAGAATCACCAGAAACTCCTCCCCGCCGTAGCGTCCACACACATCCACGGTGCGCACGCTTTGGCGTAAGACCTCGGCGGTCTTGGTGAGCACCTCATCGCCAACGGCATGGCCGTAGGTGTCGTTGATCGACTTGAATTCGTCCAGATCGAAGAGGATCACCGACAGTGCATGTCCTTCGCGATGACTGAGGTTCGCCTCCTCGCGCAGGCGCTCGAACAGATACCGCCGGTTGTAGCTCTGGGTCAGCGCATCGGTGTTCGCGGCCTGATGCAGGCGCTGCTGAATGGTTTTCAACTCGGAGATATCCATCAGCGAGACCAGGCGATGTGGCACGCCGGAGACGCTGAGCTGGATGACCGAGACCACGGCCCAATGCAAACGCTGCTGTTGGCCCAGGATCTGCCGCTCGCATTGCCCCTCGTCCTCGTTCGGCAGACCGTTTTGGCTCAACCGCTGCCAGGCCGCGCTGTCAGGGTATCCGTGGGCGCCCTGCTCCAGGTTCAGGTAGCGGATGGCGGCGAGGTTGGCGCGCACGATCAGGGGTTGGGACTGAGCGACCAACACCATCGGAAACGGCGCAACGTCGAGCAGGCGGCGCAGATTGATTTCGCTCTCGCGCAGGCGGCGCAGCAACCAGTTGGTGGGCAACCAGCCCAGGCCGATGAGCACGAGGAGCCCGCAGCCGGTCCAAAACAGCTTGCCGCGAACATCGCCGATCAGTGCGTTCAGCGACTCGGTATTGGCATAAAAGGTGGCGATCCCGATCAGCAGATGCGTGCGCGGATGGTAGAGCGGCTCCTCGGTGACGAAGCATGAGTCGGGGCAATGCAACTGCCCGCGCTCAAAGCGCAAATGCTCGACTGACAGCGACACGCCCTGCGGGTCGAACTCGAGCACCACTCGGTCGGTCAGCGGCGTCTTGGTGCCCTGCTCCTTGAGCAACAGGATGCCGTCGAGGCGGGTATTGATGGCGGTGGTCAACTGCGCCGGCGGCAGCTGCTCAATCGCAAACAGGGCCTCAAGGCTGCGTGCCTGCGCTTGCGCCAGCGCGTGCGCGCGGCTTTCGGCCTCGGCGCGCAAGCTCGGCTCCAGCACCAGCAGCCAGTAACCGGCGATCAGGCCGGCCAGCAGCAGCCCGAGTAAGACAAAAATCGCCGCCAGATTGCGCTCGAAGACAAAGGACGGATGCGCGTCGGCAAAGCGGTGCTCACTCGGCATGATGAGCGACCCTCAGGAAAAAGGCCTGGAAGCGCACACCGGCTCGCTGCGCCTGCGCCAGATTGACCGCCGGCAGAATGCGATCGCTGACGCGGATGCCGGCGACCGCGCCGGCTTGCACATCGCCTGCGAACGGCGAGAAGACCAGCACGCCATGGGTCGTCGATAAGCGTTGCAGCCGTGCCGGCTCGATGCCGACGCTGGCAATGAACACCCCGCCTAACGGCGGGGGCGCGCGATAGGCCTGAAGGTCATCCAGTGCCAGCACCTTGACCTCCAGAGGCATCTCCTGAACCTGATCGATCTCCTTCAAGGCCGCCACCACCTGCTGTACCGCCTCATCCGAGCCATGATACGCCACGACGACGTGCAGAGAGCCATCCGCACTGCGGCGCTGCGACAGCCCCTCCAGCGCGCCGAGCACGGCGGGAAAGAGCCTGAGCCCGATGCGCAGCCGCTGCTGATCCTCTGGCCAGAAGGTCCGCGCTGAAACGGCCGACCCGGAGCCAGAGAGCAGGATACAGGCCATCGAGACGACGGCAATCAGCGCCCGCACGCGCGCGACAAGCTGGCGCGGCATGGTCAAAACGCGTAGCCGAGCGAGAGCCACCAGCGTCGTCCAGGGCGCGGATAATCATCCTGGTACACCCAATCGACCCCTCCAGAGCCGGTCGGTTGCTCGGGAAAGCGGATCTCGGCATCGGTCAGATTCTTGACGCCGAGGTGCGCGAAGACCCCAGGCCCCGGCTTGGCATAGCTGAGGGTCAGATCGGCGGTGGTGTAGGCCGCGACCGGCGCGCGTGGATCGGATGGCCGGCGCGCGCGGGCTCCGACATGACGCAGTTGCAGCGCGGCGGTCCAGGGCGGGGTCGGCTGCCACAAGAGGGCCAGGTTGCCGAGTCGATCGGTGCCACCGGGCAACGCGCGTTTGCCGAGGCCGAAATCCACGCTTTCGACATAAGACAGATTGGCATCGAGCTTCAGTTGCGGCAGCAGTCGCTGCGTGTATTCGACCTCGACACCGCGCAGGCGCACATCGGCGCTGTTGATATAACCTTGCTGGTCGTAGCCGAAAACGATCTGCGACGACAGGTCCGACTGGAACAGGATCACCTGCCCCCGCCAGCGCGGTTGCTTGACGATGTAGCCGACTTCATAGGTCGCGATCTCGCCGGCGCGCACCTCGTCCACGCCGTCTCCGGGATAGCTCAGTTCGTAGAAGGTTGGCGGGCGGAAGGCGCGCGCATATTGGGCCTTGAGGATATGCGCGTCGTTCGCCCGCCAAACGGCGGCCAAGCGCGGACTGAGGTACGTGCCGACATCGCTGTAATCGTCGATGCGCGCCGCAGCGGTCAGGGTCAGTCGCTCATCGACGCGGACTTGATCCTGCACCACCAGACTCAGGATGCGGCGATTGAGCGTCTCGTCGAGCCAGGGAAAATCGATATCAAAGGCCGCTGGCCAGTCCCAGGTCGCCTCATCGACCTCGACGTGGCGCGCCTCGAGCCCGAGCAGCACCTCATGGCGCGGATGGGGGCGCCAGTGTAGGTCGGCACCGGCGAGGTAGCGGGTCTCGCGGTAGTGTTGGCTCATGAACACCGGCTGATGTTCGAGAAAGTAGCCCGCCGGAGAGACATAGAGGTCATCGCGGTTGCGATGGTGGCGCAACGCCTCCAGGCGCAGCCGCGTGCGAAGCCGTTCGCCGAACGGAAGGTCGGCGCCGAGCTGCAACGACTCGTACCCTTGCTGCGACGCGAGTCGATGATCCGCTGGCGGCAGGAAGTGATTGATGCCGAACGCATCGCCATAGTCATCGTCGAGCAGCTTCACGGCCGCGAACAGGTTGCCCCAGGTGACATCGGCAAACAGCCCTCTGTAGCGATGCGCCTCGTTGCTCTTTCCCGGGGCGTTGGAGTATTCGGGCAGGTTGAGTTCGTAGAGCGCATCCTCGGCCACAGCGACGCCAGCCTGGCCATCCAGGCCGAGCACATTGAAGGACACCGAGAGATCGCGCTTGGGGTCGCGCCAAGACCAGAGCGCACCGCCGCCGCGATCGGCCCCATCCATGGCCTGCACATGCAGTCTGCGTTGCGCGGTGCGGGTGATGACATCGACCACGCCGGCAAAGGCATACTCGCCATGCACCGATGCGCCTGGGCCGCGAATCGCCTCGATGCGCTCGACCTGCTCGATCGGGATGTTCAGCACGGGATTGGCCATGGCATACAGGGTCGAGTTCATCGACACCCCATCGAGGAGGATCTTGATGTTGCCCGAGGCGTAGCCAAAGCCGATACCGCGGCTGAGAATCTGCCGCTCGCCGCTCATCTCCATGCCTTCGCTGATACCGGGCACCAGCGCCAAGGCCTCGCCGACCGTGCGCACGCCGCGCAGCAGCAGCTCCTCGCCCGAGAGGATGGTGGCCATGCCGGGAACGTAGTCGGCATTCATGCCGCTGCGCGTCGCAAGTTCGGTCTCCTGCTCCAGCAGCCTGAGTAAATCCTGAAGGGGAGCCTGATCGGCTTGCGCGACGGCGATAGGAGGTAAGAGGCAGAGTGCCAAGACGGTGGAGCAGACCGTGCTGGTCGTTATGGTAACCATCGCCGACCTCATTAAAATGGCGGAGAGGGTGGGATTCGAACCCACGATAGGCGATTAACCTATACACACTTTCCAGGCGTGCTCCTTAAGCCACTCGGACACCTCTCCGAAATGCAGATGATGCCCAGTGCCGTGAGCGCATACAGCTCCGACGGTTGCATTCCCAGACATCAAGCCATCAAGCTTAAGCGAAATCCGTTCTTCCTTGCAAATGTCCGTTGCCCAATCTCGACCGATGAGCCCAGATCAGCGCACTCAATCCCCCTCCTTCTCGGCCACGCCCAGCGCCAGCACGCGCGCCAACATCCACCCTCACGGCACCTGTTTAGCCGATCGGGCCGACCGCCATGCACTCTACGAACGCGCGGTGCAATGCCCAGAGGCGGAGGTGGATTTTATCCAGCAGACCTTTCATGATCGACGCGGGCGCCCTGCCCGCTCGCTCGCCGAGGACTTCTGCGGCACGGCGGCGGTGTGCCGCGCATGGGTCGCGTGCGATGCGCGCCATCGCGCCATCGGCGTCGACCATGATCCCGCCGTGCTGCGCTGGGCGCGCGAACAACGGCTGCCCGCGCTGTCCCCAGCGCAGCGCGCGCAGCTGCGCTTGATCGAGGCCGATGTGATGGACCTTGGTCCGAAACGCTCGGCCAAGGTGCGCTGCGAGCCGGTCGATCTAGTGCTGGCGATGAACTTTAGCTGGTGGTTGATCACCGAGCGCGCGGCCTTGCGGCGCTACTTCCAGGGCGTGCGCGAGCGACTGGTCGCCGATGGTCTCTTCGTGCTCGATGCCTACGGCGGCTACGACGCCTTTCGCGTCATCGCCGAGGAGCGCGAGATCGAGGACGACGGCCCACCCTTCACCTACATCTGGGATCAAACCGACTACGACCCGATCAGCGGGCTCATGCAGTGCGCGATCCACTTCGCCTTCCCGGACGGCTCACGCCTGGATCGCGCGTTCAGCTATTCCTGGCGGCTCTGGACGCTGCCAGAGCTGCGCGAGCTGCTCATCGAAGCCGGCTTCCGCCATCTGCGCATCTACTGGCAGGGTTGGGATGAGCACGGCGAGCCGGACGGGCTCTTCAAGCCGGTGACCCGAGCCGAGCCCGATGCCGGCTGGATCTGTTACCTCAGCGCGGAGCCCTGAACGCCCACCAACGCCAGCCCGCGCAGATTGCGCGAGAATCCCTCCAGGGCCTGGATGCCTGTGGCCTCGGCACGCTGACACCAATCTTCGAGCAACTTCAGTAGCGCCTCCTGCGACGGGGCGTTGCGCTCCCAAATCTGGCGCAATTGCTCGCGGAATTGGTAGACCACCTGCAGTTGTTGGCTACTGGCCAAGAGTTGCTCCAAACGCTGTTGACTCGACGCGTCGAGGCGCTCGCGCACCAAGAGCTTGCGCGCCTGGCGTGCCAGGCGCCGGCAATGCGGCTCGCTGCGGCAGAGTTCGGCGCGCGTCACGGGCTGTAGCACCTCCTTGCTGTAACCGCGGATCACATGCATGCGCGCCACGAGGAGCGCCTTTAGCGTGTCCATGTCCACACTCCGCTTGCCTTCGACGATGGTCGCTCGCGGCGGCAGCTTCTTGACCCGAGCCCCTCCAAGCAGCGCCAGCAGGCGAATGTAGAGCCAGCCAATATCGATCTCCCACCAGCGCATCGAGAGACGCGCCGACGGTGGAAAGGCATGATGGTTGTTGTGCAGCTCTTCGCCGCCGATCAGGATGCCCCAGGGGACGATATTGGTCGATGCGTCAGGGGTGTCGAAGTTGCGATATCCCCAGAAATGGCCAACACCGTTGATCACACCGGCCGCCATGACCGGAATCCAGAGCATCTGCACCGCCCAAGCGGTGATCCCATAGACGCCGAACAGGACGACATCGATGATCAGCATCAGCCCGCAGCCCTGCCAGATCAGGCGGCTGTAGAGATGGCGCTCGATCCAATCGTCGGGCGTGCCCTGACCGAAGCGCTTGACGATGGTGGCATCCTTGGCGCTGGCGCCGTAGAGTTCCGCGCCCTGCCAAAACACCTTGCGCAGCCCCAGCACTTGTGGACTATGCGGATCATCGGCGGTCTCGCAGCGCGCATGATGTTTGCGATGCACGGCGACCCACTCGCGCGTGACCATGCCGGTGGTCAGCCAGAGCCAGAAGCGAAAGAAGTGCTCCGGGATCGGATGCAGCTCCAAGGCGCGATGGGCCTGGGCACGGTGCAGGAAGACGGTCACCGACACGATGGTGAGATGCGTCAGCACCAGGGTAATCAGGGCCACCTGCCAGGCAGGCAGATCGAGCAGTCCGTACGGAGTCATGGAAAGAGCCTCGGGGGAATATGGGCGGTGAGATATTGTCTATATGATTAAGGCAACCCGCTGCGCGTCGCGTTCCCGGCGCGCGCGAAAATACCCCTGCTCCAGTATTGATTTTAGGGAGTCAACGCCGAGATGCCCGAATTGCCCGAGGTCGAGACCAGCCGGCGCGGCATCGAGCCGCATCTGCTCGGGCGCCGGATCGAGCAGCTCGAGGTTCGCGAGCCTCGCCTGCGCTGGCCGGTTCCGCCCGACACCGCCGAGCGCGTTGCCGGTCAACGCATCCTCGCGCTGCGCCGGCGCGGCAAATACCTGCTGTGCGATCTCGCGCAAGGCGTGTTGATGCTGCACCTGGGCATGTCGGGCAGCCTGCGGGTGCTGCCGACGAGGACAGCACCAGGAGCGCATGACCACATCGACCTGCATCTGAGCGATGGACAGTGCCTGCGCTTCCGCGATCCGCGCCGCTTCGGGATGCTGCAATGGACCGCCGCACCGGCCGAGGCGCATCCCCTGCTGCGCGCTCTGGGGCCGGAGCCGCTCGAGCCGGCGTTCAGCGGCGCCTACCTCCACCAACGCGCGCGTGGACGGCGGGCCTCGATCAAGACCTTCATCATGGATAGTCATGTGGTCGTCGGCGTCGGCAACATCTATGCGAACGAAGCCTTGCACCTCGCCCGCATCCATCCAAACCGCGCCGCCGGGCGCATCAGCGGTGCACGCCTGGCGGTGCTGGTGCGCGCGATTCGCGACGTGCTCGCCGCCGCCATCGCCCAAGGCGGTACCAGCCTGCGCGATTTCGTGCGGGAGGATGGCAAGCCGGGCTACTTCGCCCAATCATTGCGCGTCTACGGGCGCGCCGGGCAGCCCTGCCCGCGCTGCGGCGGGCACATCCATCAGCGCCGCATCGGCCAGCGCTCAAGCTTCTATTGCGCGGCCTGTCAGCGTTAGTGGGAGCCGCGTGAGCGGGCTTTGCGCGCACCGCCGCGCCCGGCCAAGAAGGCGCGCACCACCTGCTCGGCGCTGTTCGCCAGCAGCTCGCTGACCCGCCGTTCGGCCTCGGCCAGCTCAATGGGGCCGGGGCAGAGCGAGAACACGGCATCGAGACCCAGCCCATGCAGCGCATCGAGCCCCTCGCCAACGCCCCCGCCGATCCCGATGCACGGGATGCCATGGCGGCGCGCGTGGGCGGCCACTGCGGCGGGCGCCTTGCCCGAGGCCGTCTGCGCATCGATCCGGCCCTCGGCGGTCAGGACCAGGTCAGCGCCCTCCAGCGCGTGTTCTAGCCCGACCAGCTCAAGCACCAGCTCGGCGCCAGGGCGAAGCTCGGCCGCGCAGAAAGCCATGAGCCCGGCCCCGAGTCCCCCGGCAGCGCCAGCACCAGGGACGGTTTCAGGGTCGCTCGCGAGATCCTGGCGCAGGCGCTCGGCCAACTGCCGCAGCCCCGCCTCCAGACAGGCGACAGACGCCGGGGTGGCGCCTTTCTGCGGTCCATAGATCGCAGCGGCGCCGGTGGTGCCCGTGAGCGGATTCTCGACATCGCAGACCGCCTGGACCCGCACCCCTGGCAGCTGCGGATCGACGCCGATGCGATCGATCCGCGCGATCCGCGCGAGCGCGGCACCGACCGGTCGCAGCGGCTGCCCTTGGGCATCGAGAAAGCGATAACCGAGGGCGCTTGCCATGCCGATACCGCCGTCGTTGGTGGCGCTGCCACCGAGCCCGACGATCAGGGTCTCGGCACCGAGCGCCAGCGCCTCGCGCATCAGCTCGCCGGTGCCGAGCGTGGTTGTCGCGGTCGGATCGCGCTGCGCAGGAGCGAGCAGCGCGAGCCCACTGGCGAGCGCCATCTCGATGAACGCGGTGCGCTCCCGGGGCAACCAGGCGAAGGCGGCGTCCACCGGACTAAAGGCTGGCCCGGTGACGCGCCGCTCGTGGCGTTCGGCCCCGAGCGTTGCGCAGGCGATCTCAAGCAGCCCATCGCCGCCATCGGCGACCGGCACTTGCCGGATGTCGGCGGCGGGCGCAGCACGGCGCGCGCCCTCGGCAAGCGCGGCGGCGGCGGCGCGCGCCGAGCAACTGCCCTTGAGCGCATTCGGCGCGATGACCAGCGTGAGCGGCGAATGGAGGTGCATGATGAAACATTCCGGCAACGTCGTCGTGCGAAGCGAGGCAAAAGTCGGGATAATTGCAGGGTCTTGTTTGACTGTTGACCGAGCTGCCCTATGTCCGAGCCCGTCCCTGCCTTTGCCGTTGGCCAACGTTGGCTCTCCGAGACACAGCCCGAGCTTGGCCTCGGCATGGTCGAAGCGGTCGAGCATCGCCGCGTCACCCTGCTGTTTCCGGCCACCGGCGAGCGCCGAACCTATGCCGCCGACAATACACCGCTGTGGCGCGCGCAGCTCGCCGCCGGCGAGCTGCTGCGCGATCTCGAAGGCCGTGACCTGACCGTGGTCGATCTGCTCGAGCACAATGGCTTCGTCACCTATCTGGTGCGCGATAGCGCCGGCAACGAACAGCCGCTGCCCGAGACCCGCATCGATCCGCGGCTACGCCTGAGCCGCCCGCAGCAACGCTTGCGTGCCGGGCGCTTGGATAGCGATACCTGGTTTCGGCTGCGGGTGCAGGCGCTGGAGCAGACCGCGCGGCTGGCCACGGCCCCCGCGCGCGGACTGCTCGGCGCCCGCATCAGCCCGATCCCGCATCAATTGCACATCGCCGCCGAGGTCGCCGATCGTCACCATCCGCGCGTGCTGCTGGCCGATGAGGTTGGGCTCGGCAAGACCATCGAGGCCGGGCTGATCCTCCATCGGCTGCTGCTCGCCGGACGGGTGCGCCGGGTGCTGATTTTGGTGCCCGAACCATTGCTGCATCAGTGGCTGGTGGAACTGTTGCGGCGCTTCAATCTGCGCGTCGCGCTCTTCGACCGCAAGCGCACGCAGGCACTGGCGGTGGGAGGAAGCAACCCGTTCGAGTCCGAGCAACGCATCCTCTGCGGCCTGGACCTGCTGACTGAGGATGTCAGCCTGGCCGATGCCGCGCTGCACGCCGACTGGGATCTGTTGATCTGCGACGAGGCGCATCATCTGGAATGGTCACCCGAGGCGAGCAGCCCGGGCTATGAGCTGGTCGCCGCCCTCGCCGCCAAGATACCGGCGGTGCTGCTGCTCACCGCGACCCCGGAGCAACTGGGCCGCGCCGGCCACTTCGGCCGCTTACGGCTGCTGGACCCGGAGCGCTTCGGCGACTACGCGGCCTTTCTCGCCGAAGAGGAAGGCTACGCGCCAGTCGCCGAGTTGGTGACCCGACTGCTCGACGAGACGCCGCTGAGTGCGGACGAACAGGCGCGGCTGGATGCCTTGCTCGATGGATCGAGCGGCGCGACCGACGCCGCCACGAGCGATCGCCAGACGCTGATCGACCAGTTGCTCGACCGCCACGGCACCGGCCGAGTGCTGTTTCGCAATACCCGCGCCGCCATCAGCGGTTTTCCCGAGCGCGTGCTGCATCCGGCGCGGCTCGAGCAGACGGCCGACGACGCTGAGGACGAGCACGTCGGGGCCGCTGACAGCGAGGTCGATCCGCTGGACGCACTCTGGTCCGCGATCGACGATCCGGAGTGGCTGGAAAAAGATCCACGCCTGGAGTGGCTGATCGCGCAACTGCGCGCACTCGCGCCAGCGAAGGTGCTGCTGATCACCGCGCGCGCCGAGACCGTGCTCGATCTGCGTCGCGCGCTGCTCGAGCGCGCCGGCCTCCAGGCCGCCGTCTTCCACGAGGGCATGCCGATCGTCGAGCGCGACCGCGCCGCCGCCTTTTTCGCCGATCCCGACGAAGGCACCCAGATCCTGCTCTGCTCGGAGATCGGCAGCGAGGGGCGCAACTTCCAATTCGCCCATCACCTGATGCTGTTCGATCTGCCCGCCGATCCGGAACTGCTCGAGCAGCGCATCGGCCGGCTCGATCGTATCGGCCAGACCGAAACCATCCGTATCCATGTCCCCTATCGCGCCGACACCCCGGATGAGTGGCTGTTTCGCTGGTATCACGAAGGTCTGGATGCCTTCTCCGCGCACCAGCCAGCGGCACCGGCGGTGTTCTGGGAACAGCGCGAGACGCTACAAGGCCTGCTCGCCGACCCGGCGCCGGAGCCAACCGCGATCGAGGCTCTGATCGCCGAGGCCCAGACCTTGCGCGCGCGCCTGGATGGCGAACTCGCCGCTGGCCGCGATCGGCTGCTCGAACTCAGCTCGCATCGCCCGGCGCGCGGTGCGGCCCTGGTACGAGCGCTCGTGGAGGAAGATCGCGATCCGAGCATCGAGGTTTTCCTGACCGGGCTTTGGGATGCGTTCGGCGTCGAGCGCGAGCCTGGACCCGGCGGCAGCATCGTCGTGCGCCCCGGCGCCCACATGCTGCAGGAGCACTTTCCGGGCCTGCCGGACGAGGGCCTGACCGCGACCTTCAGCCGCCAACACGCGCTTGCCCACGAGGATCGGTGGTTTTTGACCCGCGAACATCCGCTGACCCGGGCCGCGCTCGAACTGCTGACCGGCTCGCATCTGGGCACCAGTGCGCTGGTCCTGACCCAGGACCCGCGCTTCCCCTCTAGCGCCCTGCTGCTGGAGGCGGTCTATGTCGCCGAATGCCCGGCGCCACCGGCCCTGAACGCGCAACGCTTCCTGCCGCCGACCGCTCGCCGCATGCTGCTCGACGAGCAGGGCCAGGAACGCGCCGCAGAGATCGATCCAGACGCCCTCGGTGGCAAATGTCTACGCCCGCGCCGAGCGCTCGCGCGCGCGTTGCTGCAAGCAAAGAGCAAGGTCATCGAGGCGATGGTGGCGCTCGCCGAGCAGGAGGCCGCGCGCGAGACCCGGACCCTGCGCGAACAGGCGGGCGCGCGCATGCGTGCGCAACTCGACGAGGAACTAGCCCGGCTCCGCGACCTGGCCCGGCGCAATCCGGCTGTGCGCGCCGAGGAGATCGAGGCGCTGCAAGCCGAGCGCGATGCGCTTGCCGAGACGCTTGCAAACAGCCGTCTGCGTCTCGATGCCCTGCGCTTGATTGCCTTTGCCTGACAAGCGTCCTAACGAGCGCACTAACAAGCGCCGAGCACGCTCGATCAGGCTCTCGATTCGCGCCAAGCTCTTCCTGACCCTGCTGCTGACGGCGGTACTAGCGGTCGTTGGCACCCAGGCCTTCGTCCATTGGTCCTTCCTACGCGGGCTCAAGGAGCTGGCCGAGATCCGCGAGCAGGAGCAGATCGCACGCATCGGCGAGCGGCTGATCGCACGCTACGAGCGCGACGGCACTTGGCAGCGGCTTAAGCAGGATCGACAGCGCTGGCTGCGGCTCTTGCTCGAGGACGCGCGCCTGCCGCCCTGGCTACAGCGCGCACTCGCCGAGCCCGGCGAGTGGCCGCCCGATCAACGCACGCTCAGGCGGCCGAGTACAGCGCATCAACCACGCCGGGCCGGGATGGCACAACCACCGCGCGCCTTGCCGCTGCGGCTGATGCTGCTCGACGCCGATGGCGACCCGATCTACGCGCGCACCGAGCTGCTCGACCAGGCGCGGGAATATCCGCTGGAACTCGATGGGCAGCGCATCGGGCGCCTCGCCTTGCTCCCAGGACCGAGCGTCAGCGATGCAGCCCAGCGCCGCTTTCGCGAACGTCAAGGCGAGCAACGCGGAGTGATCGCCCTCGGCATGCTGCTGCTCGCGGCACTCGTCGCCCTGCCGGCGGCGGCCCTGCTGACGCGCCCGGTCACGGCGTTGCAACGCACCGCTCGGAGACTTGCCGATGGCGATTACCAGGCCCGGGCGCCGCGCGGAACGCGCGATGAGCTGGGCCGATTGGCGCAGGATCTCAACGCCCTCGCCAACACCTTGGACAGAAACCAGCAGGCACGCCGACGCTGGGTCGCCGACATCGCGCACGAGCTGCGCACGCCGCTCGGCCTATTGCGGGCGAACATCGAAGCGCTCCAAGATGGCGTGCGCCACGCCGATGCCCAGACCCTGGCTCATCTGCTCGATGATGTTATGCGGCTCGGCCGCCTGGTCGATGATCTCAACGAACTCAGCCGGACCGAGCCCGGCGCCCTCGCCTATCATCTTCGGCCGGTTGACCTCGATCGTCTGCTAGCTGATCTAACCGAGAGCGATCGGGAACGCTTCGCGCGCAGCGGGCTCGATTTGAGCTATGCGTCTCGACACTGCGGGCCTTGGCTGTTGCAGGCCGACCCGGATCGACTCGCGCAACTGGTGCGAAACCTGTTAAACAATAGCCTGGCCTATACCGACGCCGGCCAGCCGGTCGAGATTCGGCTGTCACGAACGCGCGATCAGCTCCTGATCGACGTCGATGACGGGCCGCCGGGGCTGCCCGATCAGGCCCTGCCGCTGCTCTTCGAACGTCTGTACCGGGGCGAGGCCTCACGCAACCGCCGCAGCGGCGGCGCCGGGCTGGGACTGGCCATCGCCCGGAATATCGTCGACGCGCATGGCGGTCGCATCAGTGCCGAGCACTCGCGACTGGGCGGGCTCGGGATTCGGATCGAGCTACCTGGAATTCACACATGACGGATTCGATTCTGATCGTCGAAGACGAGGAGCGCCTCGCCGCCCTGCTGAGCGATTACCTGCGCGCGGCGGGCTATGGCACCGAGCATCTCGCCGATGGCAATCACGTCATCGACTGGGTGCAGGCGCATCCGCCGGCGCTGCTGCTCCTAGATCTGATGCTGCCGGGCCGCGATGGGCTCAGCCTCTGCCAGGAGCTACGCCGCTTCTCGGCGGTGCCGATCATCATCACCACAGCCAAGGTCGAGGAGATCGACCGCCTGCTCGGCCTCGAACTCGGCGCTGACGATTACATCTGCAAGCCGTATAGCCCGCGCGAGGCGGTTGCCCGAGTCAAGGCGGTGCTGCGCAGGCAGCAGCCCGAACCGCTGGCGGCACAAGCACCACACGCGCCGATGCGCACAGCATCGATGACCCTGTGTCCCGATCAGCTCCGTGTCCGCACGGACAGGCGCGAGATCGAACTCAGCGCCGTCGAGTTTTCACTGTTGCAGACCCTGTACGCAGCACCCGGGCGGATCTTCTCTCGCACTCAGTTGATGGCGCGCATCTACCCCGACAACCGCATCGTCTCGGATCGCACCATCGATAGCCACATCAAAAAGCTACGCCGTCGCTTGACCGAGCTGCTACCGGAGCGTGAGCTGATCCACGCCGTCTATGGCGTCGGCTACCGGTATGAGGACCGCGAGGGCTGATTCATCATTGTTCCACAATCGCTGCACGAACGCTGCATGGTTGCCGCGTAGTCTTTGCTGCGTGGACCGAGCTGATCGGTCCCAGCAAGACCCACATAGCGATGAGACGGAGATGATGATGAAACGCCCAGTGACCTTACTGACCAGTACCGCCCTGTTGGCCACCGCACTCACGGTCGGACTGACGATGGCCGCCCCGCAGGGGCGCGACCCAGAGCTGCACCTGCAGGCGATGACTCAGCACCTGAACCTCACCGAGACTCAGCAAGCTGAGATCAGCAAGCTCCTCGAACAACATCGGCAACAGCGCGGAGTCTCGCGCCAGGCCTTGCGCGAACAGGTTGACGCGGTCCTCACCGATGAGCAGCGCCAATCGCGCGATGCGCGGATACAGGAGCGCATCGAGCGCCGCGTCTCACACATGACCGAGCGTCTCGACCTCACCTCGGATCAAGCCCAGCAGATGCGCGACCTGTTAGCCGAGAAGCGCGCCAATCCAAGCCTGACACGCACCGAAATGCGCGAGCGTGTCGCATCGGTGCTGTCCGAGGATCAACGGGCGCAGCTTGAGCAGACGCGACAACGCAGGGGTGATCGTGGCCCGATGAGCCCTCGATGAACC
>PWTO01000044.1 GCA_003562815.1 Chromatiaceae bacterium
AGTCCGAATCCATGGATGCCCTGTCTTCAGCATCCGTGCTTGCGCCGGGTTGGTCGGCATCATCGCCCTGTGCGGGCTCGGATCGCTGGCCCTGATCGGCGGTGCCGATCGGATCGCTTGCGCGATCGTCAGTGCCATCCGTTTCCGCTCCTGAAGACGGCTGAGCGCAGGCTCCCGCAGCGCCATCGCCTTCCTGCTGGCCATCCTGCGCCGCTTCCGGCGAAGCCTGTTCCGGCTGGGTCGCTTCGGGTGACTGAGAGGCCTCTTGCAAAGCCTGTGCGCGCTCGTTCTCTGCCTCCAGCAGAGCCCGCACGCGTCCTGTCAGCTCAGCCACCGCCTCGGTGCTCTGCAACTGTGCCACCTCGGTCAGCAGCCCCTGCAGTCGATGCACGGTGCGGGCTGGAAAGACCGCCCGCAGGCGGGACTCGGCACGCTGTGCTTCCGCAGCCAGCAGCGCATAACCCAGCACGCGATGGCGCAGTGACAGCAGCAGATAGCTGCTCAGGATCCGCGCAGGATGCGCATCCAAGGGCGGAGCCGTCATCGCACCCGCATCCAGCAGATGCGCACAGACCGCCTGCAGGGTCTCGCGGGTACCGGGATAGGGACCAGCGAGCGCACGCTCGATGCGCACATCCTCAAGAATATTCAGGATCTGCCCACTCAGGGCATCCCCGTCCTGAGCCGCGCGCCGATAGACGGCGAAGTCGGTATAGCGCAGATGCCCCGCCTCATGCGCCAGATAGCCCCAAGCGACCGGCAACAACGCCGAATCGCTGGGCAGGGCCGGCACGACGATGGTCTGCCCATCGGTCAGGGCCTCATGGCCGCCGACGCGGACAGCGACGCCGAACTTGCGTCCCAGCGCCGCCGCGACGATCGGCATGGCCCGGTGGAGGGTGGTGGTGGGTGTGATCATCAGGTGTCTCCGAAACGATTCAATCGGGGGACAGCCTGCCCCTTGGGGCAGACTGCCCCAAGGGGGTGATGGACGAAGGCCGTCAAGGCTCCAATCGGAGCCAGTGACGGCCTGAGTGGAAGCTCAGAACCAGAAGTCCTGAGCGCTGATGGGCTCGGGTGTCACCGAGGCCGTGTGCGATGCTGACGTGCTCATGGAACCCAACGCCGGGGCTACATCCTGGCCGTCGACCGGATCGTCATTGAACAACGCATCGAAGTCTGCGATTGGCTCCGCGCGCGTCGATGATGCCTCGGCAGGCTTGGTCTGCGTGTCGTTGCTCACGGGTGCGAATGCGTCTGAATCCGTCTGCGCATCCATCCCTGAAACGGTATGACTCTCGGCATCGGCATCGGCATCGGCATCGGCATCGGCATCGACATCGGCACTGCCAGCCGTCTCATCGGCATCGACAGTCTCCTCAGGGCGACCGGCCAAGGCTTGGCCTGACGCCTCCCGCGGCATCAACTCCGCCAAGGCGAGCAGGCCCGCTCCATGGCGCGCCATCGCCTCCGCATCGCCGACCAGGCGCATCAACGCCCAGCCTTCGAGGAACAGCCCGCCGGTGATCGGTCCGGTCGCCGGCAGACGCGCCAGCCAGGCGCGCAGCGAGCGCACCACCGGATCGATGCGATAATCGGCAAAGCTCAAGGCATCGAGCTTGTCAGCGATCCGGCGGAAGGTGCCGAGCACACGCTGAGACAACGCATCCTTGCCCAGGAACGACTGTTCCAGATGCCGGGCCATGCGCTCGCCCTCCAAGAAGATGGTCTCGCCCACCGCCTCGAGGTCTTCAGCCAGGGTATCCTCCGCCACCGCCAGCGAGGTCTCGATACGCAACGCCTGCACCCGAAAGCGCAGCTGCGCACGCACCACCTCGACCGGATCGATGGCCTTGCGGATGGCCGGCTCCCAGCGCGGATAGGCCGCACACCAGGCATCGATATGGCGGTCATAATCGGCCAGAAAGGCCTCGGCGGCATCACGCGCCTCGCCGGTCAGCCGGTTGGCCTCGACCAACACGGCCGCGGCATGGCTGTTCGGCACCAGATAGCCGCCCAGAAAACGCGTGCCGACAGCCAGCAATTCGCGCTCGACCTGGCGGCGCTTGCGGTGAAAGACCCGCAGCGCCTGCGGGTCGCAGACCTTCTTGCTGCCCAGGGAGATCAGCTCATCGGGCGGCCGATCCTGGCCCATGCGCAGGTCTTCCGGGCGCAGCTTCTTGCGCCCGGACCAGATGTGATAGTCGATCAGAAACAGGGTCGTCTGATCGGTCAGGCTCAGCACCTCAGGTGTGGGTGCCGGGATCGAAGGCATATTCATAGGTTTGCTCCTTGCGCGGCGTCTCGAGGACGACCGCGCGGCAATGATGGAAAGAGGACGGCGCTCAGAACCAAAAGTCGTCTTCGTCAACCGCGATCCGCGACAGATCGACGGCCTGTGCGCTCGACGAGGGTGTTGGAGGAAGCGGGGACGGCGCAGGCGTTGGATGCTCCGGCACACGAGCCGGGAACAGCTCAAGGCGCCGATCCCTCAGCACCGCCTGGCCCAGCGGCACATAACCCTTGCTCTGCTTCTCAGCGGCCCGTCGCAGAATCGACAGTCCCTCGCGGGCGGGATACCGGCGCTGCTGGCTCACCTGATCGGTGCGCCCCCAGCAGACATCGAGGTCGCCATCCGCGCGACGCCGATAGGCCCAATCCTTAGAGCCTCCATCGGCATGTCGATAGCGAAACAGCTGCCAGGGTGTCGGGTCCGGGTCGCTCATTGCGCCCCGCTCCAGAGTCCGCCGAGCACATCGGCGGCGATGCGATGGATGGCTTCACGCTCCTCGGCCGCCGCACGCGCGGTCAGGGCCTGATCCAGCGCATAAGCCAGCGGATTCGGTGCCCCCTTGAAGGTCACCGTCAGCCGCGCCCAGCGCACCAGGGTGCGGGTCGACAGCGTCAGGGTCAGCTCGCTCTGCCCGGCATGATCGCTCGGGTTGCTGGTCATAAGATCGAGGCTCTCGCCCATGAACAGCCGCCGCACCTCATTGGCGACGACGACCAGCTTGTCGGCGATCTCCCGTGGCAGAGCCGGGACCAACTCGGCGAGCAACGCCCGCTCGACCTCGGGCTCCGGATAGCTCACCCGCAGCACGCGAAACCGGTCCAGGAACGCCAGGTTCTGGCGCAGCACGCCCTGATAGAGCCCGGTCTGATCACCGGCGCCGACACTGTTGCCGGTCGCGATGACGCGAAACAGCCGATGCGGGCGGATCAGCTCACCGCCATGCTGGGCGATGACCAAGGGTGCCCCCTCGACGATGTCATTGAGCCCGGCCAGCTCGGCCGGGTCCATCAGATCCAGCTCGTTGAGGATCAGCAGATGACCCTCGCGCGCGGCCAGCGCCAACGGACCGTAGACGAAACGCGTACTGGCATCGCTCAGCTGAAAGCTGCCGAGCAGATCGCTCAGTTCCATGCGCCCATGACAGGTCACCTCCTGCACCGGCCAGTTGAGCCGGGCGGCGACCTGACGGATCAGCGAGGTCTTGCCGCAGCCGGTCGGGCCGCTCAGCAACAGCGCATCGCCTTCTGGTGCCCGCAGAAAGGCGAGCACCGCGTTCAGACCCTGACGAAACACATAGGGCTGTTTGGTCGGGATCTGCGGATGGTCTTCGTCGGCGAAGCCGTCGATCTCCAGTCCGCGCGGGGCCTGGATGGCGAAGGTGGTGGCGACATCGAAGCGTTGGGTGGTGGACATAGGGGGCTCTCCTGCGTGAGGAGAGACCGACATCCCCGGCAGGGAGTCAGGCTCCCCTCGAGGTGGATCAAGGCTGCCAGAGGGCAGCCGGCTGAATCGGTCGGGACTTGTGAGGCGCTCCGACAAGCGCACGGCAAAGCACAGCGGTCTGCC
>PWTO01000162.1 GCA_003562815.1 Chromatiaceae bacterium
CGTTTCCCAATCGTGCTCGGATAACCAGTGCATCAGTTTCATATATTCCCGATGAGGAAGGCCTTCGATTTCTATCTTAATTTCTTCGAATGTTTTCATAACAGTACCTTTGTGGCCTAACAGTGTAATCGCTTGCGCGCATACTGAAATATTCAGCTTGCAAGCAAAGATAAGGTTCAATTTGCATAGCACACTCATGGTGCTAGAATGCATAAGGAACTTAAACTTAGAAATCTGAATATGTCAAGTGGTCTCGATCGAAGAACTTGCCAAAGACGCGAAAACGGAACGCGTCCCGATGGGACCAGTACCGGGAACTTCTGGTTGCCAAGCAAATTCCAGCGAAGGCGCAGCGCTGGTACGTTGCCCATGTGGAACGGTTCCTAGACGCACTGAAGCCGAGTTCACTGAAGCGACTGTCGTCGGACCAGATCACGGGCTATCTCCGGGAGATATCGAGCCAGGGCCGATGGCAGGACTGGCAGTTCCGCCAACTCGTCGATGCACTCCAACTACTCCTTGTGGACCTCGCCCAGGTGAAGGCGGCACAGGTCGTGGATTGGGATTATTGGCGGGCGTGAAGCGGGGGTCGCGCTGCCGCCAGATCATCCGACGATCGCTCGCGAGAAGCCGCCGGAGGCACGGCTCGAAGGGCCGCGTTTTGCCCCGTCCGTTGCTGACTTCCCAATCCTGGCGACGCTCGCGCGGACGATTCGCACCAAACAGTACTCCATTCGTACCGAGCACACCTATGTCGACTGGTGCCATCGCTTTCTGCGGCACTGTAATGACAAACCGTTGGAGGCCCTTGGCTCGCCCGAGGTCGATGCCTTCCTCACCCATTTGGCTGTCGATCGGGGGTGGCACCGAGCACACAGAACGTGGCGCTGAATGCGCTGGTATTCTTCTTCCGCGAGGTACTCGACAGGCCGCTGGATGACCTCAAGTTCTCACATGCCCGGCGGCGCGATCGGCTGCCGGTGGTCTTGACACGCGACGAGGTCGAACGCGTCCTTGCATGTATGGAGGGAACCTACGGCTTGATCGGTGGCCTGCTCTATGGGACAGGCATGCGGGTGATGGAGGGGTTGCGCTTGCGAGTGGGCGATCTGGACTTCGGTCATGGCTCGATCCTGATACGCAACGGCAAGGGGAACAAGGATCGCGTCGTGCCATTGCCGAAACGCTATGCCGAGCAGCTCAAAGCGCATCTCCAGAACGTGGAGGCGCTTCATGCACAGGATCTGAAGGCCGGTGTGGGAGCGGTTTATCTGCCCCACGCGTTAGCCCGTAAGCTCCCCAACGCACCGCGCGAATGGATTTGGCAGTATGTGTTCCCGAGCAGTCAGCTATCGCAGGACCCGAGCTCGGGACAGATCCGACGCCACCATCTGCACGAGTCCTCACTGGGACGGAAGATCCACCGGGCAGCAAGCCAAGCTGGGATCGCCAAGCGCATTACCAGCCATGTGCTGCGGCATTCGTTTGCGACCCACCTATTGGAGGCCGGTTACGACATCCGTACAGTGCAGGAGCTGCTCGAACACGCGGACGTGTCAACCACCATGATCTACACGCATGTGCTGAACCGCCCTGGAGCGCTTCCAGTGAAGAGCCCCGCAGATTTTTGAGCGAGACCGCGACCCCAACAGACGATGGAGGGGTTGAGGCTCAAGAACGGAATCGGCTCAGCTCGGAAACGCCTGCTGGCAGAGCGTGAACAGCGTGGCCGGATACATCCCCAACAACAGGATCGCGGCACCGTTGACGGTGATCGCCACCCGCGCGCTCGCATTGGTCGTTACCGGCACCTCGTTGGTCGGCTTATCGAAGTAGATCAGCTTGACCACGCGCAGATAGTAGAAGGCGCCGATGATCGAGAACGCCACCGCGACGATCGCCAGCCACACCATGCCCTGAGCAATAATCGCCTCCAGCACCAGCAGCTTGGCGACGAAACCCACCATCGGCGGCACCCCGGCCATCGAGAACATCATCAGCGCCATCATCGCCGCCAGCCAGGGCGCGCGATCCGATAGTCCTTTGAGATCATCGAGTTCCTGCACATCCTGCCCCTTGCTCGAGATCATCAACAGCACGCCGAAGGCGCCCGCCGACATCAGCGCATAGACCACCGAGTAGAACATCGCCGAGGCATAGCCCTGCTCGCTGCCGGCGAGCAGTCCGAGGAAGATGAAACCGACGTGCGAGATGGTCGAGTAGGCCAGCATGCGCTTGATGTTGGTCTGCGCGATCGCGACCACGTTGCCGAGCGCCAGCGAGAGCACCGAGAGGATGACCAGGATATCGCCCCAGTCCGATTGCAGTCCGCCGAGCGCTTCGATCAGGATGCGCGCGGCCATCGCGAAGGCGGCGATCTTGGGCGCACTGGACAGGAACAGCACGATCGGCGTTGGCGCGCCCTGATAGACATCCGGCAGCCACATGTGGAAGGGTACGGCACCGAACTTGAACGCGATACCGATCAGCGCGAACACCAGCCCGAAGACGAGGATCTTGTCGTTGACGCCGTCGTTGGCCACGGCGGCGGCGACATCGGCGAAGGCAAAACCGCCGGAGGCGCCATAGAGCATCGAGATGCCGTACAGCAACATACCCGACCCAAGTGCGCCAAGCACGAAGTACTTCATCGCCGCCTCGGCCCCCTGCTTGGAGTCGCGATCAAAGGCAACCAACGCATAGAGACAGAGCGAGAGCAATTCCAGGCCCAGATAGAGCGTCAGGAAGCCATTCGCCGAGACCATGATCAGCATGCCGAGCACCGCGAACAGCAGCAACACATGGTACTCGCCGACCCACATCTCGCGGTCGCGCATATAGTCCTTGGCGTAGATGAAGGTCAGCAGCGAGACCACCAGGATCGCGCCCTTGAGCAGATCGCTCATCGGGTCACGGATGAAGCTCTGGCTAAAGGCCTCGGTCGGCACCGAGCCGCCGACCACGCCCACCGCCATCAGCGCCAGCACCAGGCCGATGATGGTCAGGTTATGGTTGCTCTGCTTTTGGTCGTCGCGGGTGTAGAGATCGGCGATCAACACGGTGCAGGCGGTCACCAGGATCACCAGCTCCGGCAGGATCGCGATCATCGAAGAGGTCAGGGAGGGCGTAAGCGTCGTCATGACTGAGATCCGGTTAGGGCTGAAGACCGGCGACTGGGACTGTGTCAACGGCATCGACCGTCGGCAGCTTGCTGACCTGCACCTGCTGGACCAGATGCACGATGGTCGGCTCCATCACCTGGATCAGCGGCTTCGGCCAGAGGCCGATGGCCAGCGTCGCGGCGGCGAGCACACCGAGGTTCAGCGTCTCGCGACGATTCAGATCCTCGAGCTTGGCGACCTGCTCATTGCCGACCTCGCCGAAGATCACCCGTTTCACCAGCCAGAGGGTAAAGGCCGCCGCCAAAACCAGCGTGGTCGCGGCCAGGAAGGCGAACCAGAAGTCGGCTTGGAAGGCAGCGAGGATGACCATCAGTTCGCCGACAAAACCAGAGGTTCCCGGTAGACCAGCGTTGGCCATGGCGAAGAAGACGACGAAGGCGCCAAACCAAGGCATGCGGTTGATCACGCCCCCATAGGCCGAGATCTCGCGCGTATGCATGCGGTCGTAGAGCACGCCGACGCAGAGGAAGAGCGCCCCGGAGATGAACCCATGCGAGATCATCTGCACCATGCCGCCCTCGATGCCCATCACCGCACCGGCGGTCTCGGCGCGTTGGAAGATCGCGAAGATGATGAAGAATCCCAGGGTCACGAAGCCCATGTGCGCGATCGACGAGTAGGCGATGAGCTTCTTCATATCCTGCTGCACCAGCGCGACCAGGCCGATGTAGATCACCGCGATCAACGACATGGCGATGATCAGCCAATCGAGCGTGGCGCTGGCGTCCGGCGTGATCGGCAGGCTGAAGCGCAGGAAGCCGTACCCGCCGATCTTCAGCATGATCGCGGCCAGGATCACCGAGCCGCCGGTCGGTGCCTCGACGTGCGCGTCCGGCAGCCAGGTGTGCACCGGAAACATCGGCACCTTGACCGCGAAGGCAAGCAAGAAGGCGATGAAGATTAGGATCTGCGCGGTCAGACCGAGCGGCGCGGCGTGGAAGCCGAGGATGTCGAAACTGCCGGTCTGGAAGTACAGATAGATCAGCGCGACCAGCATGAACACCGAGCCGAAGAAGGTGTAGAGGAAGAACTTGATGGTCGCGTAGACCCGGTTCGGCCCGCCCCAGACCCCGATGATGATGAACATCGGGATCAGCATCGCCTCCCAGAAGAAGTAGAACAGGATCGCATCGAGCGCCGAGAAGACGCCAACCATGATGCCTTCCATGATCAGGAAGGCGGCCATGTAGTGCGAGGGCCGGTGTGTGATCACATCCCAGCCCGCGATGATGACGAAGATGCCGATAAAGGTGGTCAGCAGGATCAGCGGCATCGAGATGCCGTCGATGCCGAGGTGGTATTCGACCCCGAGCGCGGGTAGCCAGGCCGAGCGTTCGACGAACTGCATCTCGGCCGTCGTCGCGTCGAAGCCGAACCAGAGCACCAGGCTGACCACGAAGGTCAGGACCGCATACACCAAGCCAATGCGCTTGGTGAGTTCGACATTCTGCTCACCACTGGCGATGGCGACGATACCGCCAACGATCGGCAGCCAGATGACCAGCGAGAGCCAGGGAAATTCCAATAACATGCGCCGGGTCTCCCGCGTCTTAGAAGGTCACGAACAGGGTCAAGAGGACCACCAGCCCGAGGATCATCGCGAAGGCGTAGTGGTAGAGCATGCCGGTCTGCAGCTGTCGGACCACACCCGCGAGCCAACCCACCGCCCGCGCCGAGCCATTCACCACCGCGTCATCGATCATGCGCTGATCGCTGCTCTTCCAGAGGAAGCGGCCGATGCGCTGACTCCCGCCCGCGAACACGCGCTGATTGAAGTCGTCGAAGCCGTACTTGTCCTCGAGCAGGCGGGTGAGCCAGCCACCCCGCTGCTGCAGCTCGACATCGATCTTCGGATTGCGCTGCAGCACGTAAGACCAGTAGTAGGCCGCCAGTACCAAGCCCGCCATCGACAGCCAGAACGGCGCGGCCTGCATCCCGTGACGAATGAACTCGCGTTGTCCATGCCAATGCGCGGCCAGGTGATGCAAGGTGTCCTGCTCAGGCTTCACGGTGATCGCATCGCCGAGCCAGTTCTGCACCAGCAGGGGCTCGACCGTGTACCAGCCGATGAACACCGACGGGATCGCCAGGGCGATCAGCGGGATGGTCACGACCCAAGGCGTCTCGTGCAGATGCGAGCGGGTGTGCTCATCCATCCGCGGCTCGCCGTGGAAGACCAGGAAGTAGAGCCGGAAGCTATAGAGCGCGGTGACGAAGGCACCCAGGGTCAGCAGCAGATGAGCCAAGCTGGCACCGCCGATGTGCGAGTGCCCCACCGCCTCGATGATCGCATCCTTGGAGAAGAAGCCGGAGAAGCCCGGGAAGGCGATCAGCGCCAGCGAGCCGAGCAGCGCGGTGATCCAGGTGATCGGCATATAGCGCCTGAGCCCGCCCATGTTGCGGATGTCCTGATCATGGTGCATGGCGATGATCACCGAGCCCGCAGCCAGGAACAACAGCGCCTTGAAGAAGGCATGGGTCATCAGGTGGAAGATACCGGCGGCATAGGCCGAGGCGCCGAGCGCGGCGATCATGTAGCCGAGCTGGGACAGGGTCGAGTAGGCGACCACGCGCTTGATGTCGTTCTGCACCAGCCCGACCAGCCCCATGAAGAAGGCGGTGACCGCGCCGATCACCAGCACGAACGACAGTGCTGTGGTCGAGAGTTCGTAGAGCGGCGACATGCGCGCGACCATGAAGACACCGGCGGTGACCATGGTCGCGGCATGGATCAGCGCCGAGATCGGCGTCGGGCCTTCCATCGAATCCGGCAGCCAGACGTGCAGCGGCATCTGCGCCGATTTGCCCATGGCGCCGATGAACAGCAGGATGCAGATCAGCGTCATCAGCGAGACCCCGCCGAACACCGCGACCTGGGTCTCGGCCAGCGCCGGCGCCTGGGCGAAGACCTCGGCATAGTCGAGCGAGCCGAAGTACATCACCACGGCGGCGATCCCGAGGATGAAGCCGAAATCGCCCACCCGGTTGACCAGGAAGGCCTTGAGGTTGGCCGAGATCGCCGACTCGCGCACTGTGTAGAAGCCGATCAGCAGATAAGAGACCAGGCCCACCGCCTCCCAGCCGAAGAACAACTGCAGGAAGTTGTTCGACATCACCAACATCAGCATCGAGAAGGTGAACAGCGAGATATAGCTGAAGAAGCGCTGATAGCTGTTGGTGCCGACGCGCGAGTCCTCGGGCCAGTTGTGGGCGTCGTCGGCCATGTAGCCGATGGTGTAGATATGCACCATCAGCGAGACGAAGGTCACGACCCCCATCATCAAGGCGGTGAGGCGATCGACCAGGAAGCCGACCTCGAAGCGGATGCCATCGGCGACCATCCAGGTGTAGACGGTGCCGTTGAAGGCCTGCTCGTCGTGCCAGATGAAGCGCGACAGCACCCAGAGCGACAACAGGGTCGCGATACCGACGCCAAGGATGGTCACCGAGTGCGCGCCGACGCGGCCGATCTTGCCGCCGAAGAAGCCGGCAATGATGGCGCCGATCAGGGGCGCCAGCACGATGGTCAGATAGACGGTCTCCATGGAAGGATTCTCCGAGCGGTGTCCGGTGGGCTCAGCCCTTGAGCATGTCCAGATCGTCGACGTTGATGGTGCGCCGATTGCGGAACAGGACCACCAGGATGGCGAGCCCGATCGCGGCTTCGGCAGCGGCGACGGTGAGGATGAAGAACACGAAGATCTGACCACTCAGATCGCCGAGGAAATGCGAGAAGGCGACGAAGTTCATGTTCACCGCCAGCAGCATCAGCTCGATGCACATCAGCAGGATGATCACATTCTTGCGGTTCAGGAAGACCCCGGCGACCGAGATCGAGAACAGCAGCCCGCCGAGCAGCAGGTAATCGGATAGGGCGATCATTCGGATTCCTCCTTCAGCGCCGGCCCTGCAACTTTCTGACCCAGACGCTGCGCGGCCGGCATCGAGACCAGGCGGATGCGATCCGGTCCCTTCTTCACCCGCACCTGTTTCGAGGCATCCTGATACTTGGTCTCAGGCCGCCGGCGCAGGGTCAGGCGAATGGCGGCGACGATCGCCACCAACAGGATCACCGCAGCGATCTCGAATGGGTACAGATAGGTGGTGTAGAGCTGCAGCCCGAGTTCGGCCGTGTTGCTGTAGCCGGCCGGCTGTGCCTCGGGCTTCGCGAACAGTTCAAGGCCGAAATTCGACGGACCCAAGACCAGGAACAGATTCACCACCATCATCAACGCGATCAGCAGGCCAACCGGCAGATAGCGGATGAATTGCCCGCGCAGCGCAGCGATGTCGATATCGAGCATCATAATGACGAAGAGGAACAGCACCATCACCGCGCCGACATAGACCAGCACCAGCACGATGCCGAGGAACTCCGCCTCCAACAGGAGCCAGAGAACCGCGCTGCTGACAAAGGCCAACACCAGAAACAGTACCGCGTGCACCGGGTTACGGCGCGTCACCACCATCCCGGCGGCGAAGACGGTGATGGCCGCGAAGACATAGAAGAGAAATTTTTCGAAGCCCATGGGATTTCCAGCTGGCGTGGCTGCGTGGGAGACCGGCGCTCTCTCGTGCAGGCAGACGTTGACAGTCGATGTTTCAAGCGGATCGCGCACGCTGTGCGCCCAACCCGGGCAGCGCAATCGCCGCTGCGCGCTTTCGTCGCTGTCGCTCAGCGGTAGGGCGCATCCGCGCTCCGTGCCGCCGCGATCCGCGACTCGTATTTATCCCCGATCGCAAGCAGTTTGTCCTTGGTCATGATGTTCTCGCCGCGATTCTCGAAGTGATATTCATAGACATCGGTCTCGACGATCGAATCGACCGGGCAGGATTCCTCGCAAAAGCCACAGTAGATGCACTTGAAGAGATCGATATCGTAGCGTGTCGTGCGCCGCGAGCCATCGGCGCGCGGTTCGGCCTCAATGGTAATCGCCAGTGCCGGGCAGACCGCCTCGCACAGCTTACAGGCGATGCAGCGCTCTTCGCCGTTGGGATAGCGGCGCAGCGCATGCAGGCCGCGAAAACGCGGCGAGATCGGCGCCTTCTCCTCCGGATACTGCACCGTGAACTTGCGCTTGAACAGGTAGCGCCCGGTCAGGCCCATTCCACGGAAAAGCTCCACGAGCAGGAGGCTATTGAGATACGTGCGAGCGGCTTGAAGCATGGTTCACTCTATCGGCTATCGACTGGCGCGGGGGGCGCGGTCATGCATCGGTGCGATCCAAGCGCGGCCATCCCTGCTAGGCGGCCGCAGCCGACCACCAAGGTGGCAACTGCGCGAGCACGGCCACGGCGACCACAAGAATCCAGACGATTGTGATCGGAATGAACACCTTCCAGCCCAGCCGCATGATCTGGTCGTAACGGTAGCGCGGAAAGGTCGCGCGTAGCCAGAGGAAGACGAACATGAAGAAGAAGGTCTTGAGCAGCAGCCAGATCATGCCCGGCACCCAGGCCGTGGCCTCGTCGAGCACCGGAAGACCCTGGAACGGCGACAGCCAGCCACCGAAGAACAGCAGCGTGGTCAGCATCGCGATCAAGACCATGTTCGCGTATTCGGCGAGGAAGAAGATCGCGAACGCCATGCCCGAGTATTCGACGTGGAAGCCGGCGACGATCTCGGATTCGCCCTCGGCCACATCGAAAGGCGCGCGGTTGGTCTCGGCAACGCCGGAGATGAAGTAGACCCCGAACAACGGCAGCAGCGGCAACCAGAACCAGGTCAGCAGATTGCCGCTCTGGCTCTCGACGATGGCGCTCAGATTCAGGCTGCCGGCCGCAACCAGCACCCCGACCAGCGCGAAGCCCATCGCGATCTCATAGGCGACGATCTGCGCCGCCGCGCGCATCGCGCCGAGTAGCGCGTACTTCGAGTTCGAGGCCCAGCCCGCGATGATCACGCCGTAGACGCCGAGCGAGGTCAGCGCCAGCACATAGAGCAGGCCGGCATTGATATCGGCAAGCACCAGGCCAGCGTCGAACGGAATCACGGCCCAGGCCGCGAGCGCCGGCACGATCGAGATCAGCGGTGCGAGCAGGAACAGACCCTTGCTGGCCTTGGTCGGGACGATGATTTCCTTGACCATCAGCTTCAGCGCATCGGCGATCGGCTGCAATAGCCCACGCCAGCCGACCCGGTTCGGGCCGATTCGCACCTGGATATAACCGATCACCTTGCGCTCGGCATAGGTGTACCAAGCCACCACGGCCAGCAATGGGCCGATGATCGCGACGATCGCGACCAGGCTCTGCAATGGCAGCGGCAGCCAGTTCCATACGTCCATCATCTGCTTGCGCTCCTAGGCCTCGATCTTCTCGATGCGCACCGGACCGATGCACGGCCCGAGCATGTCGCTGCCGTCAACGGCGGCTGGAATCCGCGCACAGCCGAGCGCGATGCGCTCATCGAGCACCACCGGCGCCCGTGCCGCTGTCGCGGCCCCGGACGCCGCTGCGTGGTCAAAGCCCTGGCTCAGTCGCACCCGATCGCCCTCGGTCAACCCCAGCTCGGCGGCCTGTTGCGGATGCAGATGCACCGCCAGCGACTCGGCCAAGGGCGTGCGCTGCAAAGCCGGCGCATGGCGGACCAAGGCATCGCTGGCATAGATCGGCAGGTTGCCGATGCGCGTCAGCTCGGCGCCGGACGGCGCCGGTCGCTCGGTGGTGGAAATCAACGCGCGCGCATCGCCAAACTGGTTATCCGGCGTAAGCCGCGAACAGGCTTGGGCGATCTCGTCGTGGATCTCGCGCGCGTTGTTCTGAGCGAAGCCGTCGAACTCGAGCAGGGTGCCGAGCCCCCGCAACACCTTCCAGCCCGGGCGCGCATCGCCCGCCGGCGCCACCGCGCCCTGGAAGCGTTGCCAGCGCCCCTCGGTGTTGACGAAGGTGCCCGCCGTCTCGGCAAAGGCGGCAATCGGCAACAGCACGTCCGCAACCTCCTCGAGCGCCGCGCTCTTGAATGCGCTGCAGGCGACCACCTGCTTGGCCCCGCGCAGCGCAGCCAGTGCCAGGCTCGGATCGGCGAGGTCGCGATCCGGCTCCAGCCCCCAGAGCAGATAGCCTTGGCGCGGGTCCACGAGCATCGCCCGGGCATCGAGCCCCGAACGCTTCGGTGCCGCACCGCCGGGCAGACGATGCGGCAAACTGCCCGCCAACCGGCTGCCGACGCTGTTCGCGGCCGCCGCCAGGAAGCCAAGCTTGCACTCGGTGGCCTCGGCGAGCGCCGCCGCCAGTGCCCGGATCAGGCTGTAATCGGGATCGGCTTCGGCCAGCGCGCCGAGCAGAACCAAGCCCTGCCCGGCCTTGCCAGCCGCTTGCAGCGCGGTGGCAATCTGTCGATGCCGGCTGCCGATCTTGGCCGTCGCCCCCTGCACCGGCTTGCCGAGCGCTTTGAGCAACGCCCGCAGCTCGGACGCCAGCGCCGGCGGTGCGGCGACTAACTGCAGGCTGGCGTGATGGAGACCAACCGCGTAGGGATTGAGCAGCGCGATGGTGGCGCCATCGAGTGCGGCCATGCGCAGGCGATGCGCCAGCAATGGCTGCTCTTGGCGCGGATCGCTGCCGATGAGCAGCACGCCTTGCTGTTGCTCGAGTTCGGCGATCGGCACGCCAAGCCAGGGCAATCTTGGGTCGGCGGCGTCGCTCCGAAAATCCAGCTGTCGCAGCCGGGTGTCGATATGATCGCTGCCCAGCGCGCGCACCAGCTTCTGCAGCAGATACTGTTCTTCCAGCGTCGCGTTCGGCGAGACCAGACACCCGAGCCGATCCGGTCCCGGCGCTTGCAGCGCCGCGAGCGCCGCATGCAGGGCCTCCTGCCAATCGACCGTTTGCCAGCGACCATCGCGCTTGAGCATGGGCTCGGTCAAACGTTCGGGGCTGTTCAGACCTTCGTAGCTGAACCGATCGCGGTCCGAGATCCAACACTCGTTGACCGCCTCGTGATCGCGCGGATGCACGCGCATGACTTCGCCCGCGCGGATATGCAACTGCAGGTTCGAGCCAACACCGTCATGCGGCGCAATGCTCGGCTCCGAGGTCAACTCCCAAGCGCGGGCAGTGAAGCGATAAGGCTTCGAGGTCAGCGCGCCGACCGGGCAGAGATCGATGATATTGCCGGAGAGTTCGTGCGACACCGACTGCTCGACGAAGGTGCCGATGCGCATGTCCTCGCCACGGCCGGTCGCGCCCAGCTCGCGCAGCCCGGCGATCTCGGCGCCGAAGCGCACGCAGCGGGTGCAATGGATGCAGCGGGTCATCTCGGTGGCGATCAGCGGCCCGAGATCCTCGTCCTTGACCACGCGCTTGCGCTCGCTGAAGCGCGAAACGTCCTCGCCATAGCCCATCGAGACGTCTTGCAGCTCGCACTCGCCGCCCTGATCGCAGATCGGGCAATCGAGCGGATGATTGATGAGCAGAAATTCCATAGTGCCGCGCTGCGCATCGAGCGCCTTTTTCGAGCGCGTGAGCACCTTCATGCCATCGCCGACCGGGGTCGCGCAGGCCGGTATCGGCTTCGGGAAAGGCCGCCCGCCCTGCTCCGCTTCCACCAGGCACATACGGCAGTTGGCCGCGATCGAGAGCTTCTCGTGATAGCAGAAACGCGGGATCACGATGCCCTCGCGATCGGCCACCGCGATGATCATCTCACCGGGTGCCGCCGTGCAGAGACGGCCGTCGATCTCAAGGGTAATCTTGTCGTCCGACATCGATTTGGGTCTACCTGCTGAGGTTGCGCCGCAGCGTCATAGGGGTTGCGCGAAAACGCCAGGCCGTCAGCATGATGCTCAGGCCGCCTCGACCAACGATCGGCCGTGTTCCACCAGATACTCGAACTCGGAGCGATAGTGCTTAAGGAAGCTCTGCACCGGCATCGCTGCGGCATCGCCGAGCGCGCAGATGGTGCGGCCACCGATGCGCCCGGCCACATTGTCGAGCAGATCCAGATCCTGCGGACGTCCCTTGCCAGCGAGGATACGATCGAGCACCCGTGCCAGCCAGCCCGTGCCCTCGCGGCAGGGCGTGCACTGACCGCAGGACTCGTGCGCATAGAAGTGCGAGAGGTTCGCCAGCACCTTGACCATGCAGGTGCCCTCGGCGATGACGATCACCGCGCCGGAGCCGAGCATCGAGCCGGCCTTGGCGATGGCGTCGTAGTCCATGTCGGTGCGCATCATCACCTCGCCCGGCACCACCGGTACCGAGGAGCCGCCCGGGATCACCGCCTTCAGCGCGCGACCGCCGCTGACGCCGCCGGCCATCTCCAAGAGGTCTTTGAACGGCGTGCCAAGCGGGATCTCGACATTGCACGGGCGTGCGACATGGCCGGTGACCGAGAACAACTTTGGCCCACCGTTATTCGGCCGGCCCTGTTCTAGGAACCATTGGCCGCCCTTCTCCAGGATCACCGGCACCGAGGCCAGCGACTCGGTGTTATTGATCGTGGTCGGCTGGCCATAGAGTCCCGCCTGAGCCGGAAATGGCGGTTTGAACCGGGGCTGGCCTTTCTTGCCCTCAAGCGATTCGAGCAGCGCCGTCTCCTCGCCGCAGATGTAGGCCCCGGCGCCCAAATGCGTATAGAGATCGAAATCGATGCCCGAGCCGAGCAGATTTTTACCGAGCAGTCCTGCCGCGTAGGCCTCTTCGAGCGCGCCGTCGAAGCGCGCGGTCGGCTCGTAGAACTCACCGCGAATGTAGTTGTAGCCGACCGTCGCGCCGATGCAGTAGCCGGCGATCGCCATCCCCTCGATCAGCTGATGCGGGTTGTAGCGCATGATGTCGCGGTCCTTGCAGGTGCCCGGCTCGCCTTCGTCGGAATTGCAGACGATGTACTTTTGGCCGGGCTTGGTGCGCGGCATGAAGCTCCATTTCAGCCCGGTCGGGAAGCCTGCGCCGCCCCGGCCGCGCAGGGCTGAGGTCTTGAGTTCATTGATCAGCTGGTCCGGGTCTGGCCGCTCGCGCAGGATGCGCTCCCATTGCACGTAGCCGCCGACGCTGCGATAGCTCTCAAGCGTATAGCGCACCTGTGCATCGAGGTGCAGGGTGCGGAAGCAAACGGTGTTGTGGTTCTCAGCCATAGGTCGCGCGCGCTCAGTCGAGGTCGTCGATGATCTTGTCGATGGCGTCCGGGGTCACGCACTCGTGGTAGGCCTTATCGACCATCACCACCGGGGCGTGCCGGCAAGCACCGAGGCATTCGAACTCCTTGAACGTGAGCTTGCCATCGGCGGTGGTGCCGCCAGGCGCTACGTCGTATGTCTTTTCGATGTGGTGCATCAACTCCTCGGCACCACCGAGCATGCAGGAGACGCTGTTGCAGACGCAGACCTTGTGGCGGCCGACCGGCTCCAGGTCGTACATCGCGTAGAAGGTCGCGACCTCGTAAACGGCCGTCTCGGGCATATCCAGATAGGCGGCGACCTGATCCATCAGCTCGCGGCTCAGCCAGCCGCCGTTGTGATCCTGCACCAACGTCAGCGCCGGCATCACCGCCGACTGCTTCCATTCGGGCGGATACTTGGCGACATGCTTGTCAATCTCGGCGCGCAGCTCGGGCGTAAGCAGCGTCTCCTTGTCGACATCCTGAATGACCGCGAGCGGTGTATTGCGAAAACTCATCAGCGGTCGATCTCCCCAAACACGATATCCATGGTGCCGATGATGGCGACCACATCGGCGAGCATGTGGCCCTTGGACATCTCGTCCATCGCCGCGAGATGCGGAAAGCCAGGCGCCCGGACTTTCAACCGATACGGCTTGTTGGCGCCATCGGAAACGATGTAGCAGCCGAACTCGCCCTTGGGTGCCTCAACCGCCGCATAGACCTGACCCGGCGGCGGGCAGTAGCCCTCGGTGAAGAGTTTAAAGTGATGGATCAACGCTTCCATGTCGTCCTTCATACCGACGCGGGTCGGCGGCACGACCTTATGGTCGTCGACCATCACCGGGCCGGGGTTGGCGCGCAGCCAGTCGATGCATTGCTTGACGATGCGATTGGACTGGCGCATCTCCTCGATACGGACCAGATAGCGATCGTAGCAATCGCCGTTCTGCCCCACCGGGATGTCGAAATCGACC
>PWTO01000105.1 GCA_003562815.1 Chromatiaceae bacterium
GGCCTAAAGGCCGGAGCTTGTGAAAGCAAGCTCGGTTGACCAGGGCAAGCGGTGAAAACCCGCTCCGTACATCACAGGTCGTTAAGACCAGCCCTTTTAAGGTGAGCGCCCGGAGGGGGCTGCCGCTTGCGCCAAGAGTTTGCCCGTGGAGACATGCGGTTTGCCGGTATGCTTCGTGCGCGGTGTGCGTGGCTTCTTCGGCCCACGGGTGGTCTTGCGCAGCTTCTTCAGGTCGACGTTCTGCGCCAACACCAGCAGCATAGCGCAGAAGCGCAGCTGGTCGACCTGCGTGAAGACGGTCCACTGTTCTTGCTCGACGGCGATGTTGAGTCCGTCGGTGGTGCGGGCGATCTCAGCGGCCAGGTAGTACTCCGAGACCGTCTCATCGACCTTGGCCTCGGGATGTGCCGCGCGCAGCGCGGCCATGACCACGGCGTAGAGATTGAACGCGACCAGCGCCAGGCAGAAGCCGAACAGCGCTGCCTGCGGATAGCCCAAGGCGTTGAGCTCAGAGTTGAGGTGGCCCTCCAATTTTTGAAACGCCGTCTCAATCGTCCACCGCCCGCGATACAGCTCGGCCACGGTGGCGGCATCGGCCTGCTCGGCGGGCAGGTTGCTCAGCAGGATGAGATCCCGGTGACCGTCGCGGGTCGGCTGCTTGAGCTTGAGCACGATGCGCCGCCAGGTCCAGGTGTGCCCGTCGGCATCGGTGATCTGCACGGCTTGCTCGAACAGGTCGCCATCGCCATTGCGGCCAAGCGGTTGCAAGGCACTGAGCGGCTTAACGCTCAGGCCCGTGTGATGGCGGATGATGAACGCCGCCTGACGCCAGGCGATGGCGGCCAAGAAGGCGGTGACACAGAAGTTGCGATCGGCAATCCACAGCTCGTTGGCCTGGACCGTCTCGGCCACCTCCTCGAGCAGGCTGCGCTCCTGGGCATGGCCATCGGCGCAGGGGAACACATCACTGAGCAGGCCACGGGCGTCATCGAAGACCACCAGCGCCTTGCCTGGCAGGGGCGCCGCGGCACTGTCGCGCAACGGCTTGAGTCGCCGCTCGCTGGCGGCCACACAGTTACCGTCAAGATAGCGCAGGCGATACCCTGGCAGGCGCTCGGCGCGGGTGCCACCGAGTTCGTCAATAATCTCCGCGGCATCGCCGGCGATCAGGCGCACCAACCCCTGGGAGGTCGACAGCTCGACGCCCTGGAGCTTGTCATACACCGCCACGACCGAGGCGGTGATGCTCGACTCCCGATAGGCGGCATGCACGTTGGCCTGCACCCGACAGACGATCTGCAGCATCAGCCCGACCAGCGAGGAGAACAGGATCTGGCGCGTATACTGCTCTGCGCGGGTCACCTCGAACCAGCGGTCGAGCCGTTCGGCATTGAGCAGGCGCTCAAGCAGTCCGCGCACCATTACACTGGCGGGCGCGCGCTCGGCAAAGCGTTGCAGGATACCGTCAAACATCAGGGCATCAGCTCCAGGGCTGCCAGAAGATGCCTATAGATTACAACGTGTTAGGCTCACCTTAAAAGGGCTGGTGTACCGTCGTAACAAAAATCAAGCGTCCCATGCAATACGCCATCGCTGAATTCTACGCGTAACTTATATTGAAGTACTTTTTTCGATAGAATATGAAGGCCAGCACCGGCAGACAATTTTTCGAGCCGGTTGAAAAATGCACTGACGAAGGGGTCCGTAAGTGGTTCACCATCAGTCGTTTCGCCATGATGCAACGCTTGTTGCGTCGCTTGGACAGCAGCTTGAGCGAGGACCGCATCACCGGCCCAACGGCCATCCGCCACTGCAATGGTAGACACCCGCCCGGTTTTGTTATATCGATATTGAAAGCCAGCAATCTGCCCATTGCACTTAATTTGGTACCGTTCGCAATATGAGAGATGATCGAGTCTCTCAATACTGATTCCCTGCGTTTGCAGGGCGTCACGCACTTTTCGGTGGTAAGTAAAGAGCGTGACTTGGCTTGATGAGAACGAAAATCGATTCCAATCTGGATCGGCTGGTAGTTCCGCTCTGCACTCTTGCTCATGTGTAGCCGACACTTCGAGTGGCGCTAGCGTCTGCCATTGCATCTCAGAATAAGCATCGAATGCCGGCGCTCCAATCGTGACCAGTGTCTTTTTCGCGCGCGTAATTGCGGTATAGGCCCACCGGAAGAAATCCGCATTTCGCTTACCGCCACTAAAATCGAAGTAAACCACCGCCGAGTCCCACTCTCCTCCTTGGGCTTTATGGCAAGTCAAGGCATAACCGTACTTGACCTGTAGGGCATTGAACCAGGGGTCCTCCTTGAGGGCCAAACTAAAGGCATTTCTATTCTGCTTCAGACTGTTCCCGTGGCGTTTCTGAAACTCGACGAGTAACCCCCGTTGTTCCTCTGGCGTCAAGGCTCCCTGCTTCGAGTTGAGTAGATTCTCGAGCAAGAGACACTCTAACCGCTGCACAACGCCGGCGGAGTCCCTGTACGCAACAGTCGCCTTGCGGAAAGTCAACGTGATAGGGGAAGTCAGTCCTGTCGGCTTTACAGTTTCGCGCTGTGGTATATCCGCAACGGATTCAACCCGCACGAGATCGCCATTGTAGAGATCACAGCGCGGACTGTTGCGATTGATCAATAGCCGATCCCCTGGTCTTAGCTCGGCATTTTCGTCGCCCCACAGACTTCCTCGAATTGCACGGTTCAGCTCAGCCGCCTTGGCGTTGGTGTAAGTGATCAACACCCCAGGAGGTTTATGTTCCCGGTAGGCCCGAGCAATACGATCAATACTCTGAGCCACAGTTTCTTCAATGAGTGTCTCCCCAGATGGATTGATGCTGAAACGGTTGAAGGACTTCGCCCGAACGGCTCGCCTGATTTCCGCAGCACGTTCAAGGATAGCGCTGCCAGCTTCTTGCCGGTGAACCTCTGTCAGTTCAAGCTCGACGCAAGACAACCCATACTCGGCACTTAAATGATCGCTCGATAGTGCTGGCGAGAACGACTGTCTAACTGGTGGCAACTGCGCAGGGTCTCCAACAAATAAGAGCTTCGCACTAATATCCCCGCGCATACGTCCAGGACGACCGATGCGCGTATATTCGATCAGGTCAGCAAGAAGACGTCCTGACCCAAACCGCAGCACGTCTTGCTTGTCGGCTTGATCACCTACCATCGAAGCTTCATCGACGACGAAGAGCATGTTGCCCGGATCATCGCCCTTCAGGGTGAAGCGTACGCGCATGCCAGGATCGTTCTTCGATTCCGCTTCTTCAAACACTTCCAGATTCGCGAAGCTGTAGATATGCTGATGAATCGTCGATGTATCAGCGCTTATCTTGCCCCTAAGAATCCGTGCTGCGCGACCAGTCGGTGCTAAGAAAGCATGTGCAAGCCCCTCTGCCCTTAACCACTGCGACAACGCGGCTAAAAGCGTTGTCTTGCCAGTGCCAGCGCCGCCTTGCAGGATGCAGCATTCAGCTGAACCCAAAGCGAAACGCTGAAGCGCATTAAGTTTCCGATGCTGATCAGTACTCAGTCGCATACCGCAACAAAATGAGCTATCGTATTCAATGAAGGTTTGATGGTGAAATCGTTGTCTTGTGCTACCCCAACATGTCGGCCTCAGTCTGAAAGCACATCTTTCAAGACCTTATCGACACCCTCGACTTTTTCCATCACCGCATCAGGCGCACGACCCCGAATACAGAGTTCTCGGATAGTCTGCAGCGAGCTTGGCATCCGTTTTAGATCGTCCGTCGTCTGCCAATTCATCGCTTTTTCGATGTGGGATAATACCTGTTCTCGCCCGGGAAA
>PWTO01000184.1 GCA_003562815.1 Chromatiaceae bacterium
CGCCTGGAGCGCCTGCGCTTCGTCTGCGAAGCGCTCGATCCGATCCGCCTGCCCATCTACAGCGGCTCCGCCTGGCGCGGGCTGCTCGGCCACAGCTTGCGGCGCAGCGTCTGCGTCACCCGTGCGCCGACCTGCGAGGGCTGTTTGCTGCGTCAACAGTGCGCCTACTCGAGCTTCTTCGAATCCCCTGCGCTGCCGGAGCAGGCCGGTCAGCGCTACCGCGCCCTGCCGCATCCGTTCGTGCTCGAGCCACCCCCCGCCGGGCATCGCGAGCAGGCTCCCGGCGACCGGCTCAGCCTCGGCATGACCCTCATCGGCCCCGCCGCCGAGCTGCTGCCGTACCTGATCCACGCCCTGCAACGTGCCGGTGAGCGCGGCCTCGGCCGCGAGAACGCCCGTTTTCGCCTGCTTGAGGTCATCCAAGAGACCCAGCCCGGCAGCGATAACTGGCGAGCCGTTTACGAAACCCGCGTTGGCAGCCTGCAGGCCTTTCCCAGTGGCGTACCTCAGATTGGCCCCTGTCCGCAGCCGCTGCGCCTGGAGCTGCTCACGCCGCTGCGGATCAAGCAACAGGGCCACTATGTGCGCCCCGCGCAGCTCGATGCCCGAGCGCTGCTCGGCACGCTCGCCACCCGCATCCAGCTGCTGGGTGAGCTTTACGGTGCGCCGCCGCCGTCCACGTCGCCCGCTCCGCAACCGCTTCACCCAGCGTCCGACTTGACGCCCGAATCGTCCCTCGCACATCAACCACCCACGCTGTTCGAGCGCAACGCCTTGCACGCCGCCATCGATCAGGTCCAGCTCGAGACCGCCCACCTGCGCTGGGTCGACTGGACCCGCTACTCCTCACGCCAGCGCAGCCACATGCAGCTTGGCGGCTTGCTCGGCACCGTCCAGCTCAGCGGTACCGGCCTGGCGCCGCTCTGGCCGCTGATCGCGCTCGGTCAATGGCTGCACCTGGGCAAGAACACCAGCTTCGGGCTCGGGCGCTATCACGTCATTCCGACCGCGCCGTCCGCAGCGCACGCAGCGCCCGGTCGCTGAGTCGCGGCAAGCTTGCCGGCCGGGCTGCCCGACGCCGCAGCCGGCATCCTGACCTGGGTCGTCGGCACAGGCAGCGGGAGTCGCCGCCAGGGAGACGGAGGCAGGGATGCACCGACGACACCATCCCCTCAACACTGTCAGTGATGGCTCGCATCGGGTAACCTGTTTGTCACGCACCCGGCGAGCCAAGACCAGGAGTCACACGGAACAGGGAGCCATGCCATGGCCACACCAGGAACCACACCAGGAGCCAACGCCGCCGACAGCGCCGCCAGTGCCGATGGACACGCGCCCAACCGCGCGCCCCATCAGTATCCGCGCCGCATCCTGCTCGCCGTCGCCGGGCTCTCGCCGCAGATCCTCACCGAAACGCTCTACGCGCTCGCCGTCGCCACCGAGCCGGCGTTCATCCCGACCGAGGTGCGGCTGATCACCACCAGCGAAGGCGCCGAGCGCGCTCGTCTGAGCCTGCTCTCGCAAGACCCCGGCTGGTTCGCCCGCCTGTGCCGCGACTACCAGCTGCCGCCGATCGACTTCGGCCCGCAGGCCATCCAGGTGCTCACCGATGTCGATGGTGAACCGCTCGCCGACATCCGCGACCTCGCCGACAACGCCCGCGTCGCCGATCAGATCACCGAGGCCATCCGCGCGCTGACCACCGACCCCGACGCCGCCTTGCACGTTTCCCTGGCTGGAGGCCGCAAGACCATGGGCTACTACGCCGGCTACGCGCTCTCGCTCTATGGCCGCGCTCAGGACCGGCTCAGTCATGTCCTGGTCTCCGAGCCCTTCGAGCAGAGCTGGAACTTCTTCTACCCGACGCCCTATCCGCGTGTCATCGAGACCAACGACAAGAAGCTCGCCGACACCCAACGCGCCCAGGTGACGCTCGCTGAAGTGCCCTTCGTGCGCCTGCGCGATGGCATCGTGCCCGAGCGCCTGCTCAACGGTGGCGCCAGCTTCGGCGAGACCATCGCCGCCGCCCAGCGCGCGCTCGCCCCACCGGCACTGGTCATCGATCTCGAGCAGCGCCGCATCCAGGCCGCCGGCGAGGTCATCCACATCAAGCCCGCCGCGCTCGCCTTCTATGCCCTGATGGCCCGTCGCCGCCTGCAAGGTCTGCATGCTGCGCGTTCCGATACCGACGGCCTCGACGCGCAATACTTGAGCGAATACAAACGCATCGTCGGCGACTACTCCGGCGACTACGAGCGCGCCGAGCAGGCGCTGGCCGAGGGCATGAGCGTTGAAGATTTCGACCAACGCAAGGCGCGCACCAACGCCGCGCTCACCCGAGCGCTCGGCGCCCAGCTCGCTGCGCCCTACCTGATCCAGGGCGACGGCACCCGCCCACGCACCCGCTTCCGGCTCAGGATGGAGCCGGACGCCATTCGCTTCGGCGCGATCGATGGGGACAGCGATGAGGACGTCGACGCATGAGCACGCATGTGGTGCTGGTCTCCGATCAGGTGCTGCAGAACCTGATCCCGATCCTGATGGAGCGACCGACGCAGGTCTGCGTGGTGCTCACCGAGGAGATGGCCCGTCGCGGTGCTGATCGGCGTCTCTCCCGTCAGCTGCGCGGCACCGAAGCTCAGATCATCCGCTGCGAGGGCTGCCCGGATAGTGGTTTCGCAGAGATCCGCACCTTTGCCCATCAGGTCGCCGAGACCCTTCTCAATACCAGCGCCGACACCGAGATCGTCTTCAACGCCACCGGTGGCAATAAGCTGATGCTGCTCGCCTTCGTCGAGGTCTTTCGCGATCTGGCCAGCCGCATCCTCTACACCGACACCGCCCATCGGCGCATCGAGTACCTGGCCAGCAGCGCCCAGGACGACGCCGCCACCGTTCCTGTGCCAACGCCGATGAGCAACGTACTGGATGTGCCGGCCTATCTGCGCGCCCAGGGCTTTCAGTTTCAGCGTGCGCTGTCGGATGACGCCGCCTGGCGCGAGCGCGCCGCTGCCCGCAAGGCCGCCTGCAAGTTCCTCGGGCGACACATCGCCGATCCTGGCCTGCAGCAGCTCATCGGAACCCTGAACTATTTGGCCGACAAGGCCCTCGAGCGCATGCCCAACAGTCGCGAGGAACGTCTCGCCGCGCCGGTGCAATCGTTCACACGCCCACCACGTGGGCTCTGGGCGGAAGCGATGGCACAGCTCGCCAACGCGGACCTGCTCAGCTGGGAGTCCGGCTCGGAGTATTTCCGCTTCACCGACCTGGCCTCAGCGCAATGCGTGCGTGGTGGCTGGCTCGAGGACTATGCCTATCACGCTGTGCAGGATGCCGGGGTCCATGATGCGCGTCTTGGCGTCGAGGGCACCTGGGACAACCAAGAGGCCATGGCCAACGAATTCGACGTGCTCGCCTGCCACATGAACCAGCTCCTGCATATCGAATGCAAGACGCTGCGCTACCGCAGCGAGAACGATAACGAGATCGCCTACAAGCTCGACAGCCTGGGCGATGACGTGCGCGGCCTGTTCGGGCGCACCTGGCTGCTCTCCGCGCGCGAGCCCACCGAGGTCTTGATCGCCCGCGCCCGTCGTGCACGGATTCGCCTGGTGCCGCCGGCCGAGCTGCAGCACCTACGCGACTTGGTGCGCGAGTGGCGTGGGTAAGGCGCTGTCAGCCCTGCTTGCTCATTGAGACCAAACGCTTCGCTACACTGTGCGATGAGATCAGGTAATGGAGGTTCTGGTAAATGCATCCGTTGATTGAACAACATCGACGCGCAATCCGAG
>PWTO01000311.1 GCA_003562815.1 Chromatiaceae bacterium
GAATGGCTCAATCAATGCCTGATGGAGACACCGAGCGATCCCTAAGCCACATCTGTTCGGCGTTGATCGACGCCTTCCTACACTGTATGCATCGCAAGCCATCCGCCGCGCTCAGCAACCCCGGGAGCGACCCTGGAATAGCGGCGACAGCAAGCCGTGTCGACTCAATCCATTTCGGAGAAATCTCGCATGTCTTGCTCAAGCCTGCCTCATTTTGCCACCGCACCGGTTGCGCAATCGCTCGCCAAGGCGGGGTCGCGATCATGCCCAGACCCTGAGGTATCCCCAGCAAAAAGCTCTAGGAAACAGAACGATAGGAAGTGAATCTATAGCGGAAATGAACATGCATGGGGTTTGGTGGTCCACAACGGGCGACCAAACCTGCGGAGGACCCCCCATGCATGCCCTGACGATTCTACAACGTCGTGTCGCGCCGTTGCTGGCCGGCATCCACCGTCGGCGCCTGGCCGTATTGCTTGAAGCCGTAGCCGCGGCGGTGAGCGGCCCGCGGCTGACGCTGACCGAGATCGGCCGACGCTTCGGCGGCGAGTCGCACCTGCGCCATCGCATCAAGCGTGCCGACCGGCTCCTGGGCAACGCCCATCTTCGCCGCGATGCCAAGCACATCTACACGGCGTTGGCGCGGATGCTGCTTTCGGGTGTGGCCGAGCCGCTGATCGTCATCGATTGGAGCGATCTGAAGGAGGACCAGTCGCTGCACCTGTTGCGGGCCTCGCTGCCGGTGGGCGGTCGCAGCCTGACGTTGTACGAGGAGGTCCACCCCCAGAGCAACCTCGGCAATCGATGGGTGCAGCATCGCTTCCTGGGGCAGCTGAAGACGCTGCTGCCGGCAACAGCGGAGCCGATCATCGTTGCCGACTCCGGCTTCAAGGTCCCGTTCTATCGCGAGGTCGCGCGTCTGGGTTGGCGCTGGGTCGGGCGGGTGCGCGGGCGCGACTACATCAAGCTCAAGTATCGCTGGCGCAGCTGCAAGCACCTCTTCAGGGAGGCAACCACGACACCGACGGGGCTGGGCATCGGCGTGTGGGTCCGCAGCAATCCGTTGCGCGCCACCTTCGTGCTGGTGCGCAAGCCCAAGCTGGGACGCCGGGCGAAGACCGCCTCAGGCAAGCGCTCGCGCTCGAGGAAGAGCCAGCAGGCCGCGCGCCATGCCCGCGAGCCCTGGCTGCTGGTGGCCTCGACCCGGCTGGCCGACTGGCCGGCGAAGCGGTTGGTCCGGGTCTACCAGCAGAGGATGCAGATTGAGCTGAGCTTCAGAGATATGAAGAGCCAACACTTTGGCGAAGGGCTGGAGTGCAGCGCCTCGCGCGGCACCGGTCGTTTCACGGTGCTGGTGCTGATCGCCTCCCTGGCGGCGATCCTACTGTGGCTGATCGGGACGGCCGCGGAGCGCTGCGCTCTGCACGAGCGACTGCGCCCAGGCAGCCGCCGGCGCCGCGCCTACTCGCGCCTGTTCCTGGCCCGGCTGCTGCTGACGCTGGAGGACTGCCGCCCGAGCATCGCCGAGCTGGTCGATGCGATCGGGCCGCCGGATCAATGGGTCGCGAGTGACCATGATGCGCTGCTCGCTGTATGACCGCGGGGCGGTCAGATTTGTGGGGATACCTCAGGCCCAGGCCAGGTTTCCCCGCTGGCTCTAGCGCTCACCCTCAGCGGCCTGCCGATGATCTCGTTCGGCGCGCCCGCCCTTGCCGATCCCGCCGCAGTGCGACTCAGTCCAGTCATCGTCACAGCGACCAAAACCGAGCGGACGCTCGATGAGGTTCCAGAGTCGGTCAGCGTCATCGACCGCGCCCAGATCGAGACGCGGCAACCGCAAACCCTGGGCCGGTTGCTTGAGGATGTCCCCAACGTTTCGGTTGGTGGCGGCCCGCGTGGCGTCGGCCAACGCCTCACCATCCGGGGTGTGTCGGACAGCCGCATCCTGTTCCTGCTCGATGGCGCGCGCCAGAACTTCAGCGCCGGGCACAGCGCACGACTTTTCGTCGAGCCTGACCTGCTGCGTCAAATCGAGGTCATTCGCGGACCGGCCTCGGCGCTGTGGGGCAGCGGCGCGATTGGCGGTGTCATCGCCCTGGAGACGGTCGATGCCTCCGATCTGCTCGCACCGGGGCAGACCCTCGGTGGTCGTGTCCGCACCGGCTATCAGGACGCCAACCAGCAATGGATGGGCGGGATCTCGGCCTATGGGCGCGTCAATGACCAGCTCGATCTGCTGGTCGATCTCAATCGTCGCGAGGCCGGCGACATCCGTCTTGGCGATGGCGAGGATCTGCGACATTCGGGCTTTGAGCGCACCTCCGGGCTGGTTAAGGGAACCTGGAGTGGCGACGACATCAACTGGTTTAGTGTCAGTTATCTGGGGTTTCGCGAAGAGGGCGAAGTCCCATCCAATGCCCAGATCGAGTCCACACCGGAGACGCTGGTGGATCGCACCACGCGCCAGGACAACCTCAATTTCGGTTACTGGCGCGATGATCCGAACAATCCTTACTTCAACCCAGCGCTGCGCTTGCATCGCACCCAGACGCGGATCGACGAGGAGCGCAAACACGACGCTCGCCGCGATGACACCGAGCTGACCACGATCGGGCTTGATCTGCGCAATACCATGCGTCTTGCAGGCGACGCATTCGATCAGATCATCAGCTATGGCCTTGAGTACTACAAAGACACCGCCACCGCCAAGCGCGATGGCATCCCACGCCCGAGCGCCCCAGACGGCAACCAGCACATCATCAGCGCGTACCTGCAAAACGAGATCCTGCTCGGCGAGCGCCTCACGCTGATCCCTGGCATCCGCTTCGACGATTACGCGAGCAAGCGCGATCAAGGGGACACCGGGACCAACGAGGACAGCGCTTGGTCGGCGAAGATCGGTGCCAATCTGCGGGTTACCGATTGGCTGTCGTTCCAAGCCAGCTACAATGAGGCGTTCCGTGCGCCGAGTCTCTCGGAGCTGTTCGTCTCCGGGGTGCATTTCACCTGCGGGCCAGGCTGTCAGAATCTGTTCGTTCCCAACCCGGATCTGAAACCCGAGAAAGCACGCAACAAGGAAATCGGCCTGCGCTTGAGTCAGCAGAATCTGCTCATGGACGGTGACCGTGCCGGCGTGCGGGCGGCGTTGTTCCGCAACGATGTCGAGGACTTCATCGATCGTGCGGTCATCTTTACACCCCGACCGGTGCCTGGCAATCCCGGCCCTGGGGGTGTCACGACACAGGAGAACGTCACCGATGCGCGGCTTGAGGGAGTCGAGATCGAAGCCGTTTACGACGCGCCACGTTGGTTCGCAGGACTCGCCTACTCGCAAACCCGCGGTGACAACGATAGCACCGGTGAGCCTCTAGCCAGCGTGCAGCCGGATGAATGGATGGCCCGCCTTGGCTTGCGCTTCCCAGCTCAGAACCTGGAGGCGGGCGCGCAAGGGCGTTTCATTGCCGCCCAGAACCGCGTGCCTGAGGGTGTCGAGCCGGCGTCGAGCCATCAGCTTTACGACCTCTGGCTCAGCTGGCGGCCAAGCCAGCAACTGGCGGGCCTGAGCCTCGACCTGGGTATCGACAACCTGCTCGATGAGGACTACACCCCCTATCTTTCCGCGCTACAGGGGCCTGGACGCAATTTTAAGGCGACGCTGAGCTATCGCTTCTAGGAACGCTCGCGAACGGACTCAACCGGAACCCGGTTGATCTGTGGTGGCTGCACCGCGCAGCCTCCCCCAGCCCCTTTAGCGCAGCCACCACAGGCGCCGCGCTTGCGCCAGAGCTGTC
>PWTO01000278.1 GCA_003562815.1 Chromatiaceae bacterium
CTGGCAGTTCGGTAAGTGGCGATTCGCCCATCATCTGCGTATTTTCGGAGTGTGTTTGCATGGAGTCCTAGTATCTTAGATGCTTCTCTGGATGGGACATACCTTGGCATGTGTTTCGCGTTTGGTTTGGTATGTTGACGTAAGTTAGCATACTGATACCTAGGTTTTAACTCCTGTCCTGCCCAGCGCTTTCATGATCTCGACTTGCTTGAATCGGCATGATAACCGCTTGCATTACTTTGCGGCAACTGAAACCTCGGCCCCGGCCGGTGCTCGCCGCCCCAGACTGACCGGCCCCTGCAACGCCTGCTGGTGTGGCGGATCGGCCAGCGCCGTCAGCGCCTCGGCAAAGGCGCCGACGCTGGAGCGCGGCACCAGCACACAAGGCTTGCCCATCCGCTTGCAGAAGCGTTTGGTGCGTGAATAGGCATTGTGGCTGACGGCGTCGGCCGGACAGATCACCGCATCCGCGCTCGCCAGCGCCGCCTGCAGACGCTGTTGGCTGTCCTCGAGCCCGCCGTCGTGGCGGATCATCTCGCCATTGCAGCGCTGCACCAGGTCGCGGTAGCGTGACGCCAGATCGCTGCGGCCGCCGACACAGAGGATGCGGCGCCCCGCCAGATCCAAGCCGTCTTGCGCCATACAGCCGGCGGCCTCGGCGCCGATCCCGGCAAGGCGCTCGAGGGCCTCGCAGGCACGCACCTGTTCGCTCAAGCGAGCCGTGATCTCTGCGACCTCGGATTCAGCCGCTCCCAACGCCGCCTCCAGCGCGTTCGCGCGCAGTTCGGCATCGGCCAATTGGCGTCCCTGACGCTCATTGTCCTGCTCCAGCTCCGTGACCCGTGCCTGCAAGGCGCGCCGCTCAGGGGCGTGCTCAAGCGCGTACAGGCGCTCACGCATCGCCTCATAGCCCTGCTCGATGCCCTCGAGCTGCGCGACGCGCTCGCGTAACTGACCGATCTCGCTGAGCTTCGCCTGCATCCGCCGCGCCTGCTGCTTGGCCTCGGTCTCGCTGTCCTTGCGCACGCGCGCGAGATCCTTGCGCGCCTTGGCCAGCGCCGCCAGATCGGCGCGCAGACCGGCACCGATTTGGTGCGACAGCATGTGGATATCCTCATAAGCGCGCGAGCGCACCGAGACATCGGCGAGTCCGTGTGTCATCACCGCCCAGAACGCACCCTGCACCTCGCCTTCGGCCAGCGCATGTTGCCACAGCTCGAGCAACGCGGCGCACGATTTTGCCGCCGCAAAGCGTTTCACGCTGCGCGTGTAGCGCCGCTCCAACTCCTTCTGCACGGCGATCGAGAGCGTATTTTTCTCTTCTGCCGCAGCGACGAAGCTGACATGCACCTCGAAGTCCGTCGGGGCCTGGTTGAGCATCCTGGCGCCAACCTTGCGCGCGAGACGGCGCAGATCGTCGACCTCGAGACAGGTTCCGATGATCGGGCAGTGGTACTTGTGCCAAAGATCCCACAGTCGGCTGCGGCCCTTAGTGCCGCCGCGCGGCTCCGTCGCCTGCTCGACGTCCTGGTGAGCGAGCGCTCCGGCCACTTGGCTCCATGGGACGAGTCCGGCGTCGGCGCTGGCCGGCACGGCCCCCCTGATCAGCGGGTCAAGCGCTGAACTCAATTCTGGACATTTTTCGCACATCGCGGTGGCACTCAGCTGGTCAAGGCGTTCATCAACGTGGTCCAGAGCCGCGCGTCGCCCCGGCAAAACCGGGGGTTGGTAGCGAGGCCTGTCTCCATACCGCCGGCGAAGTCGCGCGGTGCGGCAGCGGAGGCGAGGACCGCCATCGCGCGACCGTTTTCGTCGTAGAGCCGCAGCGAGCGCCGATCGACCCCGCCCGCGCGTTCACCGACGACCCAGGCGCTGTCGATCGCGCGCACATCGAGGTCGATACGCGCCTCGTCACCACGCAGCGAGAGCTGCCCATCGAGGTAGACATGGGCATAGAACTGCTGGATCGAACGGCTGATCCAACCGTTGCTGCCGCCGATCACCACCAACGGATGCACCTGATCGACGAGTGTCTCGAGCACGCAAGTCACCAGCGCTGGATCGACCGCGACCGCCCGCTCATTGCCATGGTCATCGGCACTCTCGGTCGCCTGCCTGGCAGGCCAGGGATTCAGGCTCAGGCGTCCGCTCAGTTCGGCCACATCGCGGAACCCCAAGCCGAGACATCCCGGCTCCGGCTCAAGGGCCTGGCAATCGCACTGCAAACGGCGCACGGCATGGTGCTCGAACGCGGCGATCCGGGGCCCTTCATACCGATGCGGCGCGGGCGCCACGCGCTGACCATAGGCGCCAAGACTGCACAGGAGCAGGCGCAACGGCAGCGGCTGGGCGCCAGCCTCCAACCGAATACTCACCAGCGGTTGCTCGCTGCGGTCCTCGATCGCCAAGCCCTGTTCATCGTTGACACTGCGCAGCGCATGGCATTGATCGAGCAAGAGGCGCACTTGATACTCAGGCGTGTCGAGATAACCCAGCATGCCATGGACCCGCAGCCCACTAAGCGGGCGACGCTGTGCGCTGCGCACGCCTGGTTGTTCGGTCTCGATCCAAACCCGCCCGAGGAGCGCGAGATCGGCCAACAGCTCAGGCCAATGACCGAGGTAGCGCACCTGTCCAGGATCCCAACGCCCAGCGCGGCTGGCACATGGCCGTGCTCTGCCATCGGCTGCCGTCGGCGAGCGGGCATCGTTGGCGAGCCCCGTGCTGAAGTCGCTCAAGTAAGGCTTCACCATCAGACGGCTCCTGCTGGAACACGTCCAGCGCGGTGGCTCGCGGAGACCTCGCCGAGCGCGGCCAGTCCGCGCCAATGCTGCGCGCCACGGCAATAGGCCGCGCGCTCATCGAGATCGGCGGCGAGCTGGGGATGCAGGGAGAGCGCCTGAAAATGGCGCACCACCGTCTCCGCCACGGCGGCGGCGCCCTGCTTGGCCGAGGCTCGGATTAGGCCCGCGAGACGCGCCTTGAGCAGCTCGGGCGGCAGATGCATCGGGAGGGAATCGAGGGCGAGGGTCGAATCAGGGGTGGACCTGTGGATACTGGACATACCGATGTCTCCGTCATGGGGCGCTGAGGCCCGGGTGGTCTTGGACACATCCGGCTGGCCGTCGGTCTTGACCGCTTGGGCTGGCTGGAGCGGCTGATCCTACATGAGAACCATTATCATCTAGATTAGCAGGTCCGGCTGATCCGTCAACCCTAAAAACCAAAAAAGAACGGTTTGCATTTCGGTTTTTTTCTAGTAATCTTCCTCGCGATCATGGTGCTCGGCACATGCCACGAGACGGCCTCTTGTCCTGCAAGCGACTCCCGACGGAGATGAAAACAGATGCGCGTTACAGACCACGACCAGCCCCAGACGCACGCACCACGCCAGCAGCTAGCCGATGACGCCACGCGTCTGCCACCAAGGCCAACACCGTCGCTGCGAAAGCGCATCCTCAGAACACTCCAAGATGGGATCTTTGGCGCGCCACCATCACGGTGCAGGCAGCGCTGGGAACTCATGCGCGAGTTTCGCCGGCGATCGGAGGAGAATTGAGGCAGCGACAACCTGCTCAACGAAAGCGTCGATACCGGCAGCTGCACCAACGCGTACAGGCGGCTTGGTCACTGGATTTCGCATCAACCAGGGCTTCGAGGAGGCACTTAGGAACGCTCGCGAACGGACTCAACCGGAACCCGGTTGATCTGTGGTGGCTGCACCGCGCAGCCTCCCCCAGCCCCTTTAGCGCAGCCACCACAGGCGCCGCGCTTGCGCCAGAGCTGTC
>PWTO01000219.1 GCA_003562815.1 Chromatiaceae bacterium
CAAGTTTCTTCAACCCCGTTGAAGATGCCTTGACCTACCATGAAGACCGTTCGCATGGCTTGCGCCGCACCGAGGTGCGCAGCGCCAGCTCCGGCATCCACCTCGGCCACGTCTTCGACGATGGCCCGCCACCCACTGGCAAACGCTACTGCATTAACGGTAATGTGCTGAGCTTCGTGCCCGATGCCGATTGAGGCCAACTGAGCAGAAGAATTCCGCGCGATCAGCAGGGCTAATGCGCTACTCTTAGGAGGCTCGTACTACGAATAGTGCGTGCGTGACGCTTAGTACGCTCGCCCTGTCACCTGCGATCGCCCCTTCCTAGCCGACGAAGATGCAGGCGCAGTGGCCCTGCCGAGGTGCTCAAGGCCTCGGCAGCGGATTGCGCCAGCCCTCGAGGAATGCGCGCGAACTGAACGGTCAACGATTCAATGACCCCGGCCCGGAGCTGTTAACCCGCGTGCTTATCGACGCTCGCAGCCTAGACGACAACACGCGGATCGATGCCGATCTCGCCATCATCGGCGCTGGCCCAGCGGGCATCAGCCTCGCCCGCCGGCTAGCCAGTCACCGCATCGATATCTGTCTCATCGAGTCCGGCGGCCTTAGCCTCGATGCTGAGACCCAGGCCCTGTATCAAGGCGAAACGCCCGGCATCGAGTATCCGATCAGCAGCACTCGTCTGCGCTACTTTGGCGGCACCTCCGGTCATTGGGGCGGCTATTGTCGACCGCTCGATCCAATCGACTTCGAGCAGCGCGACTGGATTCCTTTGAGCGGCTGGCCATTCGGACGCGAGGCACTGGCGCCCTATTGGGAGGCTGCCAGCATGGCGGTCGAGACAGCACCAGCGCAGTATGAGAACGGCGACTATTGGGCGCAGGCCACTGGCGAGCCGATGGTCGATTGGCGCGCCGGCCGGTTCATGACGCGCTTCTTCCAGTTCAGCCCGCCGACGCGGTTTGGCGAGCGCTATCGCGGCGAACTCGAGCGTTCGTCAAACATCCGCGTCCTGCTCCACAGCAACCTGACCAGAATCGCCGCGTTGCCCTCGGCGCGGGCGATCGACTATCTACAGCTTCAGACCCTGAGCGGTCGCCGCCATCAGGTGCATGCCAAGCGCTATGTACTCGCCGCCGGCGGCATCGAGAACGCACGGCTGCTGCTGCTCTCGAACGATGTCATGCCGACCGGGCTCGGCAACCAACATGACAGGGTCGGGCGCTGTTTCATGGAGCATCCGCACCTCGGCGGCTTCGCCGAGATCGTCATCGCCGATCTCGGGCGGCTGCCGCGAATCTACCGCGAACAGGTCCTCGTCGATGGGCGCAGGGCGCGAGTCTGCTATATCCCGCGCGGCGACTTCCTGCGCCGCGAACGACTGCTATCGGCCTCCTTCACCATGTCGGTGATCGAGACCCTCGGCTCCGAGTCTGCGGCAACTACCGATTCGAGCGCCGCTGGGCCACGCAACATGCTCGCGGCGGCTCGGCCGTTCCTGACCGAGGCAACCAGCGCCGGTATCCACCGCAGCACCGATCTCAACGTCCACCGGCCCCCAAGCAACGGCCTCGGCGTGCGCATGGGCATTGGCTGCGCCTGCGAGCAAGCGCCGAACCCGGACAGCCGCGTGACGCTCAGCGACGAGACCGATGCCTTGGGACTGCGGCGACCCCGGCTCGACTGGCGCCTCACCGAGCAAGATCGGCACAGCCTGCTCGCCAACATCCATGCGCTTGGCCGCGAGCTTGGCGCCACCGGCATCGGTCGCATGCGCCCACGGTTGCCGGACGACGGTCGCTGGGAGCCCCGGGTCTCGGGTGGCAGCCATCACATGGGCACGACGCGAATGAGCGATGATCCCAAGCGCGGGGTGGTCGATCGCCATTGCCGGGTGCACGGCATCGACAACCTCTACATCGCCGGCTCCTCGCTGTTCCCGACCAGCGGCTCGGCGAACCCGACGTTGAACATCCTGGCGCTCGCCTATCGGCTCGCCGACCATCTCGAGCAACAACCGGCATGAGTACACAGCCCGAGCCAGCACGCAGAGGCACGGTCGGTTCGCTCGCGACACTCGACCGCCGGACCTTCATCGGCGTCGCGCTCGGGCTCGTTGCCGCCTCGCCGAGGGCAGACGTCGCTGCGTTGTCTCTCGCGGCAGCCCCGGCGAGCGCTGGCAGCAGCGCCCGCCTTGGCGTCAGCGTCGGCACGCCTCAGCGCCTCACCCCAGGCGCCCTGTTGACAGCATTGAGCGACCCGAACGCCGCCGGTTGGCTCGGCCAGCGCTATCTCGCCGAGCATCCGCAGGAGCAGGATACGAACCGGCTCGTCGATCAGCTATCGGCCGCGCTCAACGCACGCCAGGGCCAAGTGCCCACTGACAGCCTTGCGCTCCGGCAGGCCCTGAGCGCGTTGATCGAACACGAGTACGTCTCGGCGCCATTGCGATCGGTCGATGGTTGGCAACTCTCCCCCAGCGAGGCACGGCTCTATGCCCTGGCCGCATTGACCGCGACCGATGGGCCGCTGCATCAACCCACCGTCCTGCGGGCACCGCAGTCCGTCGCGGGCTGCTGAGGATCGCCGGTGCCGGATCAGCCACTGCGCGAGACCCAGGCGATGCATCGCTCACTGTCCATCGTCATCCCTATCCTCATCGCCGGCCTCACCATCGCGCTCTGGGCGATGATGAACCGCCCCTCGGTTGAGCCGCCCTGGCCTACGCGTATTCAAGGCTATTCATTCTCACCGATGCGCGCGGATCAGGATCCCGGACGCGGCATCTATCCGACGCTCGCCGAGATCAGCGAAGACCTCGCTCTGCTGCAAGGTGAGGCCCATGCCATTCGGACCTACTCGGTTGATGGCCCGCTCGGCCAGGTGCCGCAGCTCGCTGCCCCGCACGGGCTCAATGTCTCGCTCGGCGCCTGGATCGGACCCGATACCGAGGCCAACGAGGCCGAGTTCGAGCGTCTGATTGACATTCTGCGCGCGCCGCATCGCAATATCGTGCGCGTCCTCATCGGCAACGAGGCCATCCTGCGCGAAGACGTCGAGATCGCCGAGCTGACCCAGTACCTCGATCGCATTCGCCGTCTCATTGAGATCCCGGTCGGCACCGCAGAGCCCTGGCACGTCTGGCTCAAACATCCAGCGCTTGCCGAACATGTGGATTTCATCGCCATCCATCTGCTGCCTTATTGGGAAGGGCTACCGATCGACAAGGCCGTGGACTACGCCTTCAGAAGGCTGCACGAGGTGCAGCACGCGTTCCCAAACAAGGAGGTCATCATCGGCGAGATCGGCTGGCCAAGTAACGGACGACGCAACCGCAGCGCCGAGCCCTCGCAAGCCAATCAGACCCGATTCCTGCGCCGCATGCTCGCTCGCGCCGAGCGAGAAGGCGTCGTTTACTATGTGATGGAGGCCTTCGATCAGCCCTGGAAGGTCAAGATCGAGGGCGCCGTCGGCGCCTATTGGGGTGTCTACGACGCTGGGCGCGAGCCCAAGTTCACCCTCACCCAGCCGGTGGTCCGCATCCCGAATTGGCATGAACTCGCGGCCCTTTCGATCGGCATGGCGGTGCTCTTATTGCTGCTGCTCTATCGCGACAGCGCGACTCTCTCATTCTCGGGCAAGGGCTTCCTAGCGCTGATCACCTATGCCGTCTCGACCGCCGCTGTGCTGCTGGTCTATGACTACACGCGTCAGTACATGACGCCGCTGACCACTGCGGTTGGCGTGCTCTTGCTGATTGGCGGCATCGGGGTGTTGGTGCTGCTCTCGGCCGAGGCCCATGAATGGGCGGAATCGCTCTGGCTCAAGCGCTGGCGCCGCGCCTTTCCGCGCCTTGAGGTTCCAGATACCTGGTTACCCTTGGTCTCGCTGCATGTCCCGGCCTACAACGAGCCGCCGCAATTGCTGATCGAGACCCTCAATGCACTCGCGGCCTTGGATTACCCGCGCTTCGAGGTCCTGGTGATCGACAACAACACCAAAGACCCCGCAGTCTGGGAGCCGGTCCGCGCGCATTGCGCGCAGCTCAATCGGCGCCTGTGGCTACAGGGCCAACCCAATGGCCAGCGTTTCCGCTTCTTCCACGTCAGTCCCCTCGCCGGTTTCAAGGCCGGCGCGCTGAACTTCGCACTGCGCGAGACCAACCCCAAGGCCGGCATCGTCGCCGTGATCGACGCCGATTATCTGGTGAGTCCGAACTGGCTACGCGATCTGATTCCGGCCTTTTTCGACGAGGAGGTCGCCATCGTTCAAGCCCCGCAGGATTATCGCGACGGCGACGAGAACGCGTTCAAGGCCATGTGCCTGGCCGAATACCGTGGTTTCTTCCACATCGGCATGGTCACCCGCAACGAGCGCAACGCGATCATCCAGCACGGCACCATGACCATGATCCGGCGCGACTCGCTCGCCGCCGTCGGCGGCTGGTCCGAATGGTGCATCACCGAAGACGCCGAGCTTGGGCTACGGCTGTTCGAGCAAGGCCACAAGGCGCTCTACATCCCATCGACCTACGGCCGTGGGCTGATCCCGGACACCTTTGCCGACTTCAAGAAACAGCGCTTCCGCTGGGCCTATGGGGCGGTGCGGGTCTTGATCGCGCATCGCCGCGAGCTGCTGGGGCTGCGCCGAACCCGACTCAGCGGCGGCCAGCGCTGGCACTTCCTCTCCGGCTGGCTGCCCTGGTTCGCCGATGGCTTCAATCTGCTATTCAACGTTGCCGCGCTCGCCTGGACGGTTGCGATGGTCGCGATGCCGGAGCAGGTGATGCCGCCTTATATGAGCATTGCATTGGTGCCGCTGGTGCTGTTTGGCTTCAAGATGATCAAGAGCCTGGTGCTCTATCGGCGCCGTGTGGATGCCACCTGGCGCCAGGCACTGGCCGCCGGCCTGGCCGGACTCGCGCTCTCGCATACCATTGCGCGCGCGACCTGGGCTGGCATCGTCTCCGGCAAACTGGGATTTTTCCGCACGCCAAAACTCGCGTCTTCCGCAGCGCTGCTCCGCGCGCTGGCGGATGCACGCGAGGAGGCGCTGCTGCTGATCGCCTTCCTGCTGGGTGCTGTTGCCGTGCTGCAGCGCCCGGACGCCTTTATGATCGATGTGCGGGTCTGGGCAGCGGTGCTGCTGGTGCAGGCGATACCCTATGCAGCCGCCGTGAAGGTCTCGCTCATCAGCGCTCTGCCGCAGTTGCCAGCACGCCTCATCGGCCCCTTGGCCGAGATGCGCGACAGCAGTCGCTGAGGACAATCATCGAAGGTGGCGCAAACAAACGCGCTCGGCTCAAGGCGCGGCATACGGCTCCGGTGCTGGCCGAGCCAATAGAAAGCCTTGGACATAGTCGACCGCGTGCCCCTGCAGCCAAGCCAGATCCTCGGCCTGCTCCACACCCTCGGCCACCACCTCGATGCCGAGGTCATGCGCCATCTGGGTCACGCGCTCGACGATGATCGCCTGCACGCGATTTTGACCCACTCCGTCGACCAAGGAACGATCGAGCTTGACGAAGTCGGGACGCAGGCTGGGCAGCAGACCGAGCCCGGCGTAGCCGCCCCCAAGATCATCGAGCGCGACCCTGAAACCGGCATCGCGGTAATAGCGAAGGACGTTCGCCAGATGCTCGGGATCGCCGATCCGTTCGGTCTCGATGACCTCGAAGACGATGCGCTCACGCTCCAACCCGGCCTTCTCAACCGCAGCCACGGTGGTGCGCAGACAGTTCACCGGGTCATAGACCGCAGCCGGGGTGAAATTGATGAAGATCTGGCTGCTGATGCCATGCGCTGCGGCATTCTGCACGGCGGTGATGCGCGCCAGGCGATCTAGCGGAAAGACCAGATCGGCCTGCGCGGCGAGTTCGAACATCAGGCCAGGCGACACGGGCGCCCCTTGTTCGTCGATCCCGCGCAGCAGACATTCATGGGCGAAGACCCGCGCGGGCTCGGCGACATGGAAGATCGGTTGGAAGTGGGTGGTGACGCGCTGAGCGTGCAGCATGTCTTGCAGCCAAGCGCCGCGCCCGCGCGCGATATAGGTCTCCAGACTCTCGACCTGCCCCAACTGCGCGAAGCCAGGCTCTCCCTCTCCGGCCATGAACAAGGCACGGCTGTCACGCGCCTCGGCCCGGGTCGTCTGCGCAGCGAGCAGGGTCGCCAAGGCCGCATGGCGCTCGGCGCCGACGGGGATGATCAGGCCCATTTGATCCGGGGTCTCGGTGACCGTTAGGGCGTTCGCCTTCAGCGCGGCGCGCAGCTTCTGCTTGGTGTGCCCGAGCGGCGGCCAGATGAAAAGCCGCCCGGCCTCCTGGCGCGGCGCTTGCGGACGACCGCAACGCTCACAGTCATGTTCGTTCGTCATTGAAACGTCCCTTCATGTGTCGTGCAATCTCAGAAGCGAAGATCGAGCGTCGCGCCCCCAAAAGGCGCCGAATCGTAGTTGGTTTTGTCGATCAGGCCACCGTCGGCATCCTCGAGCCGCAGCTCGCCGGCGAACTCCACGCCAGCAATCACGCTCAGGCTGAGCTGTCGGCCGAAGTGGCGCGTCGCACCGAGATAGACCGGCACCGAGATCTCCTGCCCGATGCCGCCCACGGCAATACCGCTGTCGTCGAGCCGGAAGCGCGCCTTCTCGTAGCGGGCGCCGAGCTTCAGCGCCCAGCGATCGGTGGGGCGCCAGTCCAGCACCAGCCCCGGCCCCTGCGTCGCGGCGAAGCCACCGCCGGTGCGCAACGCCAAGGTCTCGCTGAGCGTCCAGTCGATGGCGAGGATGGGGAACCAATCGGTCTTGTCCTCAAGCGCGGAAAACACCCCAAACCCAGGGCCGATGCTGAGACGCTCGTTGACCCGATAGCTCGCCGCTGCAATCAGGCCAGCGATCTGGCCATCGTCCAGATCGGCGCCCTCCTCGGCAAACCAACGCATCGTTGGCAGCGCAAAGAGATTCCAGCGCTCATTGGCTTTCCAGCTCAGGCTGCCGCTGAGGCGCAGATCGCGCACATCGGACCACGGCTTCAAGGCGCCAAAGCCGGTCGCACCTTGGAAGCGATACTGGCGCTCGTCATAGCCTAGCGACAGCCCCAAGCGCAGGTCGGGCGCGACCTCGCGATCTGCCCCCACACGCACCGACCAGGCATCGCGCTCGACCTCGCCGCCGGCATCGATGTCGGCCCGCCAACGGTGTACGGCACCGGACTCGAGGCGCAGGCGCCAGGCATCGACGTTGGGTTGTGCGTTTGCAGCCCCCGCAGCCAGCAGCGAAGCCAACATCAGCGAGGCGAACAACGACGCGGACCAGCGCATACAGGAGACTCCTAGCAACAACCGACGGCGACAAGCAAGATGGCAACTGGCGCAGAGTATAACGCCGCATTATCTATGGCATCGATCCGGGTTTTCGATTTCGGTTCCCGACGTTTAGCCTTTACCCTAAGCGCTTAACGCAGACACAATGCTGTGATGGACAGCGGAGACCCATGCGCGTCTTCAATCAGATCAATCTCGGACACGTCAAGGGCGACCTCTTCGGTGGCGTCACCGCAGCGGTGATCGCACTGCCGATGGCGCTCGCCTTCGGCGTCGCCTCCGGCGCCGGCGCCGAGGCCGGCCTCTATGGCGCCGTGCTCATCGGCCTGTTCGCGGCGCTGTTCGGCGGCACGCCGACGCTGATCTCGGAGCCGACCGGGCCGATGACTGTGGTCTTCACCGCCGTCATCGCCACCATGATGGCGGCCAACCCCGAACAGGGCATGGCGATGGCGTTCACCACCGTCATGCTCACCGGCGTCTTCCAGTTGCTGTTCGGCCTGTTCCGGCTCGGGCGTTACGTCACCATGATGCCGTACACGGTGATCTCCGGCTTCATGTCCGGCATCGGCTTCATCCTCATTATCATCCAGCTACCGCCGCTGTTGGGCTATGCCTCGCCTGCCGGGGGGGTGCTCGGCTCGCTCAATGCCCTGCCGGCGTTCTTCGCCGACATCCACCCCGGCGAGGCCGCGCTCGGCCTGCTGTCGCTGGCGATCCTGGTGCTGATGCCGAAACGCCTCGCGCGCATCGTCCCGCCGCAGTTGCTGGCGCTGATCGTCGGCACCCTGCTGGCGATCTTCCTGCTGCCGACGTTGTTCGAGGAGACCTCCTACCGCGCCATTGGCAGCCTCCCCTCCGGGCTGCCGTCGTTGCATGTTCCAACCTTCAGCGCCGAGAAATGGCAGACCATTGTCATCAACGCGCTGGTGCTGGCGCTGCTCGGTTCGATCGATGCGCTCCTGACCTCGGTGATCGCCGACAGCCTGACCCGCACTCAGCACAATTCGGACAAGGAACTCATGGGCCAGGGTCTGGGTAATCTCGTCTCGGGCCTGTTCGGCGGCCTGCCGGGCGCCGGCGCCACCATGGGCACCGTCGTCAATATCCAATCCGGCGCCCACACTGCGCTCTCCGGCATCACCCGCGCCGCGATCCTGGCCATCGTCGTGTTCGGCGCGAGTGCGCTGGTGGAACCGATTCCGAAGGCCGTCCTGGCCGGTATCGCGATCAAGGTCGGTATCGACATCGTCGATTGGGATTTCCTGCGCCGCGCGCATCGGGTCTCGCTGCGCGGCGCGCTGATCATGTACGGCGTCATCGCGATGACGGTCTTCGTCGATCTGATCACCGCTGTCGGCCTGGGCCTGTTCGTCGCCAATGTGCTGACCATTCGCCGGCTCGCCGACCTGCAAGCCGAAGGCGTGCGCGTGCTCGGGCTGCCCGGTGGCGACGAGGGACTGATTTGCCCGAATGCGACCTCCGAGGAAGAACGCATCCTGCGTGATCCGAGCAACGGCGTGGTGCTGCTCTGTCTGAGCGGACCGCTGATCTTCGGCGCCGCCAAGGCGGTGACCCGGCAACAGCACGAACTCGCCGAGGCGCGCTCGCTGATTATCGATATGACCGAGGTGCCGCATATCGGGGTCACCACCTCGCTTGCGATCGAAGCGGTGATCCGCGAGGCCCTCGCGCAAGGCTGTCGCGTTTATTTCGCCGGGCTGCAAGCACAGGCGCGCAAACGCTTCGAGAGCCTGGGCTTCGGTCAGGCGATTCCAGCCGAGAACTGGATCGAGCAACGGACCGATGCCCTCAAACGCGCGGTCTCGGAGCGTGCCGGTCAGCACCGGCCTCGGGTCGAGCCCTGAGCGTGCCTCAGAGCACCTTTGAAACCAACTTCACGGTCGGATCATTGCGATCGGTCTCGATGCGAAAGCCGAGCGACTTGACCAGCGCCAGCATACGCGCATTCGCACTCAAGACCTCGCCCTCCATGATCCGCAGCCCCTTATTGCGCGCGTTTTGCATCAACGAGCGCATCAGCCGGGCGCCAATCCCGCGCCGCCGGCAGGCATCCGCGACCACGATCGCGAACTCGCAGGTATCGCCGCCTGGATGCGCCATATAGCGCGCGACACCGACCTCTTGCTCTTGCCCCCCGCCCTCGTTGTCAGGCGTTCGAATCACCCCGATCAGCGCCATCTCGCGGTCGTAGTCGATCTGGGTGAAGCGCACTAGCATCTCCGGCGACAGCTCCTTGATGGTCTGCATGAAGCGAAAATACTTGGTCTGATCCGACAGATTGCGCACGAAATCCTGCTCCATCTGCGCGTCCTCGGGGCGGATCGGGCGAATGGTCAAATCGGAGCCATCCGGCAGCGGCACCTGCTCGATCAGATGCTGCGGATAGGGATGAATCGCCATGTGCCCGTAGACCGGCATCTGTGGCGGACGGTAGTCGACCTGGATGCGGGCATCCACCGCGATGACATCCAGATCATTGCCGATCAGCGGGTTGATCTCGAGTTCGATGATCTCCGGCAGCTCGCAGACCATCTCCGAGACCCGCTGCAGGATGCGCGACAGGGCCTGCCGGTTCATCGGCGGCATATTGCTGTAGGCGCCCATCAGGCGCGCCACGCGCGTGTGCTCGATCATGGTCTGGATGATGAAAGCGTTCAGCGGCGGTAGGCCGAGCGCGCGATCCTCAAGGAATTCCATATCGGTGCCGCCGGCACCAAAGCTGATCACCGGTCCGAAGATCGGATCGCGCACCACCTTCACCATCAGCTCGCGCGCGGCGCGGGTCGGCACCATGTGCTCGACGGTGACGCCCTGGATCTGCGCCTGTGGACGCAGCTTTTGCGCGCGCTCGGTCAGCTCGGTGAAGGCGCGGCGAATGCTTTGCGCATCGCTCAGCCCCAGACGCACGCCATCGACATCGGACTTGTAGCGGATATCCGGCGAGTTGATCTTCATCACCACCGGAAAGCCGAGCGACTCGGCCGCGATCAGCGCCTCGTTCGGCGAGCGCGCGAGCACCGCCTGCGTGCTGTTGATGCGAAACGCCGAGAGCACCGCCTTGGCCTCGATGGTGCCGAGCACCTTGCGGCCCTCGGCCATCACGCCTTCGATGATCAGCCGCGCGCCCTCGATATCCGGCCCCAACTGCCGGGACAAGGGCCCCGGCGACTGCATCAGCAGCATCCGATTGCGGCGCTGCTCGGCCAGAAACGACATCGCATCCACCGCCACCTCAGGCGACTCGAAATGCGGCACGCCATGTTCGGCAAACAGCGTCTGCGCCTCGGCCACGCGGCTCTCGCCCATCCAGCAGGTCAGCACCGGCTTGCGCGTCTTCTTCGCGACCTCGATCACTTCAGTGGCAACGGTGGTCGGATCGCTGGTCGCCAAGGGCGCCATCAAGGCAATCACGCCATCGACACCCTCGTCGGCTAGGCAGGCATCGAGCGCATCGCGATAACGCTGCGTTGAGCCATCGCCCATCACATCGATCGGGTTGCCGTGCGACCAATGATCCGGCAATGCCTGCTCGAGCTTGGCGCGCGTGGCCTCGCTCAGCTCGGACAGGATCAGCCCTTGATCCACAGCCCGATCCGCCGCCAGCACGCCGAGACCACCGCCGTTAGTGATGACCGCGATACGATTGCCGGCCAGGCGCCGACCTGCGCCGAACACCTGCGCTGCGGCGAACAACTGCGCCAAGCGCTCGACCTGCACCGCACCGCCACGCTCGAGCACCGCGCGAAACACCTCGGGCGATCCGACCCAGGCCCCGGTGTGCGAACGTGCCGCGCGCGAGCCGGCCGGATGCCGACCGGTCTTGACCACCACCACCGGCTTCAACCGCGCTGCAGCCCGCAACCCACTCATGAAGCGACGCGCATCACGCACCCCCTCGACATAGAGCAGGATGCTCTGGGTCTGCGGGTCGAGCGCCAGATAGTCGAGCACATCGCCGAAATCGACATCGGCGGCGGCGCCGAGCGAGACCACCGCCGAGAACCCCATCCGACGCGGCCCGGAGCGATCCAGCATCGCCGCGCAGACCGCCCCGGATTGCGAGACCAGGGCCACGTTGCCCGCGCGCGGCAGCTCATTGCCGAAGGTCGCGTTCAGCCCATGCGAGGGCCGCATCACGCCCAGACAATTCGGTCCCAGCACCCGAATCCGGTTGCGCCGCGCCGCCTCCACGAGCCGCTCCTGCAGCGCATTGCCGTGATCGCCTTGTTCGGAGAAGCCCGCCGAATGCACCACCGCCGCGCGCACGCCAAACTCACCGCACTGATCCAAGATGCCTGGCACCGCCTCGGCGGGCGTTGCGATCAGCGCGAGATCGACATGCTTGTTGAGCGCAGCCAGATCCTTCCAGCAAGGTTGGCCATCGACCGTTTCATACTTCGGGTTGATCGGATAGCAAGGCCCTTGGAAGCCGCCTTCGCGGACATTGCGATAGACCATCGCGCCCACCGAGCCCTCGCGATCGCTGGCACCAAAGACCGCGACCGCATCGGGAACGAAAAGCTGGTCGACATCGGAGAGTCGCATCGGCTGGCCCCTCCTGGGGCGAATCGAGTAACAAAGCAAAACGGTAACAAAGCGATTAAGCTTCCGGACTATCGTCCCGAGCACCTGAGTCAGCGCCCCATGAATCTGGCCTTTATCTCTCACCAAGACTGTCTCGAGCACAAGATGGGCGCGCACCATGTCGAGGTGCCGGAACGCCTGCACGCGATCTCGGATCGCATGATCGCCTCCGGCATGGAGATGCTGGTGACCCATTATGACGCGCCCAAGGCCAGTCGTGAGCAACTCTTGGCGGTGCATGAGCCGGCCTATGTCGACGCCCTGTTCGAGGCCGCGCCGAGCGTCGATGATGTGCTGGTCTGGGTGGATGGCGATACCGCCATGTGCAGCGGCTCGCTGAGCGCGGCGCTGCACGCGGCCGGGAGCGCGATTCTGGCGGTCGATCTGGTGATGAGCGACCGTCATCACGCCGCCTTCTGCGCGGTGCGCCCGCCCGGGCATCATGCCGAACGTGCGCGTTCGATGGGCTTTTGTTTCTTCAACAATGTCGCCGTCGGCGCCGCGCACGCGATGAACGCGCATGGACTCTCGCGCATCGCCATCGTCGACTTCGACGTCCACCACGGCAACGGCACCGAGGACATCTTCGCCGGCGATGAGCGGGTGTTGTTCTGCTCCAGCTTCCAGCATCCGTTCTACCCCGGCTCCGGTGCCGGCCCGACGGCGTCGAACGTGATCAACCTGCCGCTGCCGTCGCGCACCAATGGCGAGGCCTTCCGCGCCGCGATGGAAGAGCACTGTCTGCCGCGACTGGACGCCTTCGCACCGGAGCTGATCATGATCTCGGCCGGCTTCGATGGTCATGCCGAGGATGATATGGCGCATTTCATGCTGCGCGAGCCGGACTATGCCTGGATCACCGCCCAGCTGCGCGAGATCGCGGTTCGCCATGCGCATGAGCGCATCGTCTCTTGTCTCGAAGGCGGCTATAGCATGTCGGCGCTCGGGCGCAGCGTTGCGGTGCATATCGATGAGTTGATTGGGCATGGCTGACCGCACGCAAGCCCGCTGTTGTGTCCACCAGGGTGAACAGTGCTAGTCAGGGCCGAAGGCGTCCTTGATGGCGCAGAGGAATGCAGCGGCCCGCTCGACGACCCAGCGCGCTCGATCCGGATCGATCTCCTCGCCGGTATAGTCGGCAAGCAGACGCATGCGCTCCACCTGGTTGCAGAATCGAGCGCCCGATCCGCTTTGGCGAGGTAACGCTCCGGCGTCACAGGGGAACCCCTTCATGGCGGATGTGCTCAAGCAGCGCCGGGTTCGAAAAGCGTTCCGGATGCGCCCACTCGTCCTGCCAGAAAGGGATGGCCTCGACCAGGATGCCCGTTTCCAGCATCACGTCGAAGGCGATATCGGCCAGATGCAGCGCAACATCGACCCGGCAAGCGTGCTCGCCTGCCAGCAACACCGCGACATCAGCGTCGCTGTCGGGCCGTTGCTCCCCGCGTGCGCGGCTGCCGAACAGCACCGCGCCCACCACGACGCCTGGTAGCGTCTGCGAGGCCTTAGCACGGGCCATGAAGCGCTGAACCGCTTCTCTGGTGGCGGCATCGATGCCGTTATGATCGCGGAGTTCGTTCATCAGGTTGAATCACTTGCTGTGGGTCAATCCTGTTCCTAAAAACCTAAACAAAGTTACTCATGGTGGTTTTTAAGCGATTCGCTCTCCGTTGATAGCGCCCTGGCGGGCGAGCAACTGGAGTCCTGGTTGAGCAGTCCCAACCGGAGGCGCTCAGTCCGCGCTTGCACGATCGCCTTCACCGTTCGATACGGGGTGAACCGCTCGATGTCCGGATCGGTCAATCGTGCCAGCACGTTTCGCGCGGCGTTCTGGTCCGCCTGCAACACCTCCCCGTCGAGACAGTGAAACCGATCCCCCTGGCGTTTGCCGAGCAGGCAGCCGTTGCGAGAATCGATTTGCGAGGTATAAGCAGGATTAACCAGCACGACCGCAGAACCTCTGCGGCTTGAAACGCTGTCAAGCGCTTC
>PWTO01000232.1 GCA_003562815.1 Chromatiaceae bacterium
GCCATTCCACGCCCAGACAGGTCACCACCTTGCCGCGGCTGGAGCGCACCGCATCCCGATACACCCCTTTGGCGCGGATGCGCGGCCCGAAGCGCCGCTCCAGGGTCTCGTCGACCGCCATCGCAATCGCCAGGCTGGGCGCCAGCAGGGCCAGCAACAGCCCCAGCAGACTCTGCGCCCCACGCAGGCCCGACCAGCGCGCGCGGTTGAGGACCCGATGGTCGCGCTCCAAGCGCCGCTCGCCCGACAAGCCCATCGCGCGCAGCGCTGCGGCCACGGTGCGTGGCCCCTGCGCGAGCAGGGTGCCGATCACCAACACCTGCGCGTGCGCCCAGCTCGGACGCGTGAACAGCACAGCAAACGGCTCTAAAACAGCTACAATCGTCAACGCCAGAGCGAGCATGGGCGGTTCGGTTTGGCGTTTTGGTTGACATCAGACGAGACCGCCCACCTCGCGCTGTTGCCAACCGCGCTGCCTCCGGCTGCCCCGCCGATGCTGGCCGATCACCGGCCACGAAACCGCTCAGCAAAATGACCAAAGTCGAGTGGTAATCGTGCTAGCATTTGGTCAGTGACGGTCAGCGGTCACTGGCGAGTGACCTTCCGGTTCGAAGATGGAGATGCCGAGATTGTGAACTACGAAGATTATCACTGAGATACCGCCAATGTTAATGCACAACCCTCCGCACCCAGGTGAAGTACTGCGAGAGCTTTGTCTTGAACCCCTTGGTCTCTCTGTCACTGCGGCGGCAGAGGCATTGGGCGTTAGCCGCAAAACGCTGAGTGCCGTCTTGAATGGCAAGGCCGGTATCAGTCCCGAAATGGCGATCCGGCTTTCTATTGCTTTCAATACCTCGGCAGAAAGCTGGCTAAATCAGCAGTCCCAATATGAACTCTGGCATGCCGAACAACATCGCAAGGAACTCAATGTGAAGAAGCTTGTTGCAGCTTGAAGCGGCACATAACCAAGCCATGCACCGGATGTCAAAATCTACGCTTCGCTGCGCTTCTGTCACCGGTGATGGCGGGCGTTGGCGATCTCTTGGATCTGGTTAATCAGAAATGCAAGCATCATCAAGCGCACAAAATCATTCGAGTACAATCAAACATGTCCTCGCGATCGCCGGCTCCGACCCGTCCGGCGGCGCGGGTATCCAGGCCGACATCAAGGCGATCTCGGCCAATGGCGCCTATGCGATGGCGGCGATCACGGCGCTGACCGCGCAGAACACCTGTGGGGTTCGTGGGGTGCAATTAGTCGCGCCCGCGTTCGTCACAGCGCAGATCGACGCGGTATTCGAGGATATCCGCGTCGATGCGGTGAAGATCGGCATGCTCGGCTCGCCCGAGATCGCGCAGGCGGTGGCCGAGGCGCTCGCGCGCCATCGCGCACGACGCATCGTGCTCGACCCGGTGATGGTCGCCAAGGGCGGCGATCGGCTGCTCTCGGAGGCCGCCATCCGCACCCTGATCGAGCGCTTGCTACCGCTGGCGACCATCCTCACGCCGAACCTGCCGGAGGCGGCGGCGCTGCTCGATGAGCCGGAACGGACCGATCCCCAGGCGATGCCGGCACTCGCCGAGCGGCTACTGGCGCTCGGGCCGTCCGCCGTGCTGCTCAAAGGCGGCCACCTGCGCGGGGCGGCAAGCCCGGATTATCTGGCCACGATCGACGGAGGCATGTGGCTGGAAGCCGAGCGCATCCCGACCAAGAACACCCACGGCACCGGTTGCACGCTCTCATCGGCACTCGCGGCGCAGCTTGCGAGTGGCGCCGAACCGATAGTCGCGGCGCGCGCCGCCAAGACCTATGTCGCCGGCGCAATCGCTCATGCTGACAGTCTCGACGTCGGACAAGGCCAGGGGCCAACGCATCATTTCCATGCGCTCTGGAACGGCCTCCAGCGCAGCGGCTGATGGTCAGCGTCGCCAGCCAAGGGGCGCGTCGCGAGGTCGAGCTGGGCATGCTGCTGATGACCCTCGCGATGCTGCTGTTTCCGGTCAGCGATGCCTTGGCCAAGTTCCTAACCGCAACGCTGACGCCGGTGCAGATCACGGCCGCGCGCTTCCTGTTGCAGTCGCTGGTGTTGCTGCCGGTGCTGCTGATCTACAAAGGCGGTCGCCTGCCTGCGCCCGGTGTCCGCCATCTGGCGCTCGGGGCGCTGATCGCGCTGGCGGTGATCTGCCTGTTCTCCGGGCTGCATCATCTGCCGCTCGCCAACAATACCGCGCTCTTCTTCATCGAGCCGTTGTTGCTGACCCTGATCTCGGCGCTCGCGTTACGCGAGTCGGTGAGCCTGCGGCAGTGGGTGGCGGTGGCGATCTGTCTGGTGGGCGCGTTGATCGTGCTGCGTCCGAACTGGGCCGCCTATGGTCCGGCGGCGATCTTTCCGGTGGCGGCGGGCGCGCTTTTCGCCGGCTTCCTGGCGTTAACGCGCGTGGTTGGCGGACGCGATGACGCTCTGACGCTGGCGTTCTGGACCGGCGCGGCCGCCGCGCTGGTGCTGGTGCTGATCATGGGGCTTGGCCTGCTCGTCGGGGGGCGGCCGATCATGCCGCCGAGCCCGCTGGCGCTCGGCCTCTGGCCGCCGTTGCTCAGCGTCGGCGCGATCGCGGCGGCGACCAATGTGCTCACCGCCCTGGCCCTCAGGCGCGCTGGCGCCGGCGTACTGGCGCCCTTCCAGTATCTGGAGATCCTCAGCGCGACGCTCTTGGGCTGGCTGATCTTCAGCGAGATCCCGGATCGGCTCACCGGCCTTGGCGCCGCGATCATCGTCGGCTCCGGGCTCTATGTCTTTACCCATCAGGGCCAACGATCCGATCCGCGCTCCGAGCGGCACTGCAGTTAGAGCCCAGGCCGCTGAGAGCACAAGCGGGCAGCCTGCAGCGTGCCGTCGGCGCGCTTGTGGGCCGCTGAGGCCTCCAGTATGGTTCGCCGATGCGTCTGGAGAAGATCAAGCTCGCCGGTTTCAAATCCTTCGTCGACCCGACGACGGTTCCCTTTCCGAGCAATCGCGTCGGTGTGGTCGGCCCGAACGGCTGCGGCAAATCGAATGTCATCGATGCAGTGCGTTGGGTCATGGGCGAGAGTTCTGCGAAGATGCTGCGCGGGCAGTCGATGGCCGATGTCATCTTCAACGGCAGCAGCTCGCGCAAGCCGGTCGGCCTGGCCCATATCGAGCTGGTGTTCGATAACAGCGACGGCTGTGCCGGCGGCGAGTTCGCGCGTTTTGCGCAGATCGCGGTCAAGCGCCAGGTCTCGCGCGATGGTCAGTCGAGCTATTTTCTGAACGGCGCCCGCTGCCGGCGACGCGATATCCAAGACCTCTTTCTCGGCACCGGCCTCGGGCCGCGCAGCTACGCGATCATCGAGCAGGGCATGATCTCGCGCTTCATCGAGGCCAAGCCCGATGAGCTGCGGCTGTTCATTGAGGAGGCGGCCGGCATCTCTAAGTACAAGGAACGTCGGCGCGAGACCGAGAACCGGATGCGCCACACGCGCGAGAATCTGGAGCGCCTTCAAGATCTGCGCGATGAAGTCAGCAAACAGTTGCAGCATCTGGAGCGGCAAGCCAAGGCCGCCGCCCACTATCGGGCGCTGAAAGAAGACGAACGACGCCTGACCGATGAACGCGACGCCCTGCGCTGGCGCGAGCTGGACCAGGCGCTCGCGCATCAGGATCGGGAGATCGGCGCGGCCGAGACGCGACTGGAGGCCGATCAGGCCGCACTGCGCCAGCTCGAGGC
>PWTO01000274.1 GCA_003562815.1 Chromatiaceae bacterium
GATTTCTTTGGCTTTGGCAAGCCGCTGTTGGATGCGCTGGTGTCACTCATGGGCCCTACTCCGCTGCGAAGAGTTGATCGAGCTTCTGCTCGTAGGCGTGGTAGCCGAGGTAGTCGTAGAGATCAGCGCGGGTTTGCATCAGCGTCATCACGGGCGCCTGCGTGCCTTCATGGCGCAGGGCCTGATAGACTTTGAGCGCGGCGGCATTGGCGGCGCGGAAAGCGCTGAGCGGATAGAGCGCGATGCTGACCCCGACGCTGGCCAGTTCGTCGATCGTGAACAAGGGCGTCGAGCCGAACTCGGTGATGTTGGCCAGCACCGGCACGCCGACCGCGTCGATGAAGGCACGATACTGCTCAAGCTCGGTCACCGCCTCCGGGAAGATCGCATCGGCGCCGGCCTCGACGCAGGCTTGGGCGCGCTCGATCGCCGCCTCCAGCCCCTCGACCGCGAGTGAGTCGGTGCGCGCCATGATCACGAAGTCGTCATCCAGCCGGGCATCGACCGCGGCCTTGATCCGATCGACCATCTCCGCCTGCGGCACGATGGCCTTGTTCGGTCGGTGTCCGCAGCGCTTCTGCTGCACCTGATCCTCGAGATGCACCGCCGCCGCGCCGGCCTTGTTCATGCTGCGCACGGCGCGAGCGATGTTGAAAGCGCCGCCCCAGCCGGTATCGATATCGACCAGCACCGGCAGCTCGGTGACATCGGTGATGCGGCGCAGGTCGATCAGCACATCATCCATGGTGGTGATGCCGAGGTCCGGAATTCCGCAGGAGCCGGCCGCGACGCCGCCGCCGGAGAGATAGAGCGAGCGAAAGCCGGTCGCCTCGGCCAGGCGGGCGTGGTAGGCGTTGATCGCGCCCGCGCATTGAAGTGGCCGCTCTTCGGCCATCGCGGCGCGGAAGCGGGCGCCGGGGTTGGTTGCGAGGGTCATGGTTGATCTCCTTAGGTGGTGGTCTTGGTATCGGATCAGGCCAGCGCCTGCTCAAGATGACGGCGCGACGAGCGCACATGCTGGCGCATCACCAGCTCGGCCATCTCCGGATCGCGCGCGCGGATCGCATTGAGCAGGTAGCAGTGCTCATCGAAGGCGTGTCGCGAGCGCTGGCTGCGCATTCCGAATTGAACGCGATACATCCGCAGCAGGTGATACAGGTCTTCGCACAAGAGCGCGATCAACTGCCGGTTCTTGCTGCCTTGCACGATGCGAAAGTGGAAGTCCAAATCGCCCTGTTGCTGGAAATAGGCCTGCCCTTGCTCCTGCTCGATCTGCTGCCCATGCTGCTCCAGCAAGGCGCCGAGCGCGTCGATCTCGGCGGCGGTCATCGCCTGTGCGGCGAGACGTGCCGCCATCCCTTCGAGCGCCTCGCGCAGCTGAAAAAGCTCGATCAACTGCTCCGCACTGAGTTCGACCACGCGCGCGCCTAGGTTTGGCTTGCGTTCGACCAATTTGCAGGCCTCGAGCCGGGCGATGGCCGCGCGCAACGAGCCACGGCTGACGCCATGACGGCGCGCCAGCTCGGGCTCGCTGATCTTGCTGCCCTGCGGGATCTCGCCCTCGACGATCGCCCGTTGCAAGGCATCGAACAGGCGATCCGTTAAGGTGACGCCAATACTCGGTTCAAGTGCGATCAGGCTGGGCTCATTCATCGCCGGCGCAAGCAAAGTGTCAACACCTTTTCGGTTACTCCGGCTTATCTTGCGATAACTCTAGCAGATGACGCAAGATATGTCGACACAATCAGGCTGCACGGCCTGCCAAACACGCACTGATTCGGATGCTCACTATGCCGACCACCGACGCCCCCATCGCTCATTACCAAGCCGTCGCCGACGGCGTGTTCTGCATCGAGACCGGCCTCTACCGCGACGGCCTCGCCGCCTGCTATCTGCTGCGCGAGCGCGATCGGCTCGCCTTCATCGATACCGGTACGACCAAGACGGTCCCGAGCCTGCTCGGGGTGATCGCAGACCTCGGGCTCACGCCGGAGCATGTGGACTTCGTGATCCCGACCCATGTCCATCTAGATCATGCCGGCGGCGCGGGCGCGCTCATGGCCGCTTGCCCGAACGCAACCCTGGTGACCCATCCCAAGGGCGCGCCGCACCTGATCGATCCCGCCAAGCTCAGCGCCGGCGCCAGCGCCGTCTACGGCGAGGACGCCTTCGCCCGGGACTTCGGTGCGCTGCAGCCAGTGCCCGAGGCGCGCGTGATCGCCGCCGATGACGGCCAGCGCTTCGACCTCGCCGGCCGAGCGCTCAGCTTCATCCACACGCCCGGTCATGCCAACCACCACGGCTGCATCTTTGATGCCGGCTCCGGCGGCCTCTTCACCGGCGACACCTTCGGCATCTCCTACCGGGCATTCGACACCGAAGCCGGACCCTGGCTGTTCGCCCCGACCACGCCAGTGGCCTTCGATCCGGATACCTGGCAGCGGAGCCTAGACCGGATGCTGGCACTCGAACCCGTGGCCGCCTTCCTGACGCACTACGGCCGCATCGACGCTCCAGCGCAGCAGGCCGAGCAGCTCAGGCGCAGCATCCGCGACCTCGCCGCCATCGCGCTGGAGCATGCCGATGCACCGCAGCCCGCGCGCAAGGACCGCATCAAGGAGGCCATCACCGCGCACCTGCTCACCGATGCGCGCGGCCACGGCTGCACGCTGGATGAGCCGCGTATGCGCGACCTGTTGGCGGTGGATCTGGAGCTGAACGCTCAAGGGCTCGAGGTCTGGCTCCAGCGCAGAGAGAAACCCAGCCGCTGAGGTCAAGAAGGCCGCATCGACCGCTGCTGCCGAGCAACGCAGCATCCCGGGCCAGATCGAATTTTGGGCCAAGGTGGAACGGGAAGACCTCAGGCGGCATCGTCCAGCGACGGCGAGCGGATGCGCTTGCTCACCGACAGAACCTCAAGACCGACCAAATGGCCTTCGGCGTCGTAGTCGGCATTGATGCCCGGCTCGATCGGCTTGGTGGTCTCAACCTCGGAGGAGGAAATCTCGAAATAGGCGGCGTCCGCCTCGGGATCGAATTCCAGCTTCACAGGTCTTTCACCTCATCATCGAAATAGGCCGTCACGATCGCGACCGGATCGACCGTCTCGTTGTAGATAACGCGCAACACGCGAAAGGCGCGCTCCGGAACCAAGTACAGCACATGGGCTAAATCAACATCATCTGGATCGTCCTCGATGCGAGCCGGGCGCTCCAACGCCCTCGCAATCGATTCGCGCTGGATCTTGCGTCTGATACAGCGCTTCTCCGCATGATCGGTCAAGACGAAATTCACAGCGTCCACTCACCGCGCATACCCCATCTCCCGCAACGACTGCGCGATCTCATCGAGAATCGCCGGATCATCGATGGTCGCCGGCATGGCCCAGGTCTGGTTATCGGCGATCTTGACCATGGTGCTGCGCAGGATCTTGCCCGAGCGGGTCTTCGGCAATCGCGAGACGATGGCCACGAGCTTGAAGGCCGCGACCGGGCCGATCTGATCGCGCACGCGTTGGATCAGCTCGGCGTTCAGCTCGGCGACGCCGCGCTCGACGCCGGCCTTGAGCACCACCAGGCCGAGCGGCAGCTGCCCCTTGAGCGCATCGTGCACGCCGATGACCGCGCACTCGGCCACATCCGGGTGGCTGGCTAGCACCTCCTCGATCTGCCCGGTCGAGAGCCGGTGTCCGGCGACGTTGATCACGTCATCGGTGCGGCTCATGATCCAGATGTAGCCGTCAGCGTCCTTGAAGCCGGCATCGCCGCTCAGGTAGTAGCCTGGATGCTGGCTTAGATAGCCTTCGCGAAAGCGTGCGTCGTTGTTCCAGAGCGTCGACAAGCAGCCCGGTGGTAGCGGCAGCTTGAGGCAGATGTCGCCCATCTCGCCGGCTGGGCGCTCATTGCCCCGATCGTCCAGCACGCGTACGTCATAACCGACCATGGCGCGGGTCGGCGAGCCGGCTTTGATCGGCAACTGCTCGATGCCAAGCGGATTGGCGGCAATCGCCCAGCCGGTCTCGGTCTGCCACCAGTGGTCGATGACCGGCTTCTCCAGCAGCACCTCGGCCCAATGCAGGGTGTCCGGGTCGCAGCGTTCGCCGGCCAAAAACAGGCTTTGTAGCGTGCTGAGATCGTAACGCGCCAGGTGCTCGCCCTTGGGATCCTCTTTCTTGATCGCGCGGATCGCGGTTGGCGCGGTGAACATGACCTTGACGCCATGCTCGCTGATCACACGCCAGAAGGCACCCGGATCGGGCGTGCCGACCGGCTTGCCTTCGTAGATCAGCGTGGTGCAGCCGGCCAGCAGTGGCGCATAGACGATATAGCTGTGGCCGACCACCCAGCCGACATCGGACGCGGCCCAGAACACATCGCCGGCGTGCGCGTTATAGATATTGGCCATCGACCAGTGCAGCGCCACCGCGTGACCGCCGTTGTCGCGCACCACGCCCTTGGGCCGACCGGTGGTGCCGGAGGTGTAGAGGATGTAGAGCGGATCGGTGGCCGCGACCGGCACGCAGGCGGCGGGCTCGGCTGCAGCGATCGCCTCGTCCCAATCGAGATCGCGCCCCGCTTGCAGCTCGGCGACGAGCTGCGGGCGCTGCTTGATGATGCAGGCGGCGGGCTTGTGCGTGGCTTGCTCAATCGCCGCGTCAATGAGCGGCTTGTAGGCGACCAGTCGGTTCGGCTCGATGCCGCAGGAGGCCGAAAGCACCAGCTTGGGCTGACAATCGTCGATGCGGGTGGCCAGCTCGCGCGCGGCGAAGCCGCCGAACACTACCGAATGGATCGCGCCGAGGCGCGCGCAGGCGAGCATCGCCATCGCCGCCTCCGGGATCATCGGCATGTAGATGATCACCCGATCGCCCTGCCCGACGCCCTGCGCGGCAATCGCACCGGCGAGCGCCGCGACCTGATCGCGCAGCGCCTGATAGCTGTAGCGTTGCACCTGCTCGGTGACCGGGCTGTCGTAAATCAGCGCCAAGCGCTCGCCGTGGCCCGCGTCGATATGCCGATCGAGCGCGTTGTAGCAGGTGTTCAGCCGCCCGCCGGCGAACCAGCGCGGGGTTGGTTGCGCTGCGTGGTCGAGCACTTGCTCCCAGCGCTGCTCCCAGTGCAGGCCGTCTGCGGCCTCGGCCCAGAAGGCTTCAGGCTGTTCGATGGATCGCTGATAGATCTCGGCATAGGTTGGCATCTTTGGCTCCCCAGGTGTTCATACGCGTGTTCTGGCGGCGCCTCCGGTCACGCCGCGCCCCGGTGGAGTCTAAGGGATGACAAGCAGCCGAGCACGCAATCGGCAAGCGCTGGTTCACCAACGCGGCCAATGCGTACTCAGGGGATCGGTGGGGATGCCCAACTGGCCCATACCGGCGAGCACCGGCGCGGGATCGGGCGTCAGTCCCAGCAGGAAGACCGTCGCGCCGATCAGCAACAGCGACCAGGGCCAGGCGCGCAGGCTCAGCGGCTTGAGCGCGGTGCCGAACGAGCGTTTCACACGCCGGCCGAGCAGATCGACACTAGCGATCTCATCCAGGGTGAGATGGGTCAGATAACCGACCAGCACAAAGCCCCCTGCCAGCCAGGCCAGTAAGGGCTCGACATCCAGCCAGAGGTCGGCCATCACGGTCGTCGCCAGCGCCAGCACGAGGGCCATCAACTGCGTGTGCCAAATGCCACGGTGTGCGGTCAGGTAGGCAAACTCCCAGCGCAGTGGAAAGGCGACAAACAACGTCACGCCCATCCAGATCGCGATCTGCCCGAGCACACCGACTTCGAATGGCACATGGTCGTCAACCTTAAACGCCACCATGAAGCCCAGGATGACACCGAGGACATTGAACAGCGCGCGCACCGGTTTCGAGTCGTTGGCATCGATATCCGGTAACAGGCTGGCGACCGTGCCGATGACGAACAAGGCCTGAGTCTCGGTACTGTTGACCAGACCTTCGCCATAGGCAACGAAGGCCACCACCCCGGAAATCAGTACGCCGCCGGTGAGATGTCCACGGAAATTGGCCATCAGGTCGCCTTCCTGGTTTGGTGAATCGCGCGGATGCGCGCTTCGCGCAACCGCTGTGGAATGAGCGCCTTGGACTCGGTCGCCTGGGCGATCGCGGCGGCATCGACAGCACGCGCCGCGCTCGCTAGGCGGCGCAAAAGCGCGGCCTGCGGATAATCGCGCTCCTCGTAGCCGGTGCGGCCACGAAAATCGGCCTCGCAGGCGATCAGCATCTGCGCGAAGCGCTCGGGGCGACGGAATAGATCGACCCCATCGAACAAATCCTGGATGGTCGCCGCGCGCAGCTCGTCGACCTTATGCACCTGGCCATGGAAACGGGCGGTAATCCGCGCCAGCTCGCAATAGCGCTTCGGCACCCGCAGCCGCGCGCAGACCTCGGCGAGCAGCCTGACGCCGCGCTCTTCGTGGCCGTGATGGCTGGGCAGGATCTCGGGCGGAGTGTTGCCTTTGCCGAGATCGTGGCAGAGCGCCGCGAAGCGCACCTCGGCCTCTGGCGAAAGCCGCGCGGCGGTGTCGAGCACCAGCATCACATGCACCCCGGTGTCGATCTCGGGATGCCACTTGGCCGGCTGCGGTACGCCCCAGAGCCGGTCCAGCTCCGGCAGCAGCCGTTGCAATGCACCGCAGGCGCGGAGGGTCTCGAAGAACACCGACAGTCGCGCGCCGGCACGCTGCTCGTGGAGCACCTTGGAGAGTTCGGCCCAGACTCGCTCTGGCACCAAGGCATCGACCTCGCCGGCGGTGACCATGCGCCGCATCAGGCCCAGGGTCTCCTCGGCGATCTCAAAGCCGAGCCCCCGCAGGCGGGCGGCGAAGCGTGCGCTGCGCAGGATGCGCACCGGGTCTTCGCCGAAAGCGGGCGAGACATGGCGCAAGCGCCGCTGCTCGAGATCGGCAAGGCCGCCGTAGGGATCGATGATGCGTCCATCGGCGGTCTCGGCGAGCGCGTTGACGGTCAGATCCCGGCGCTCAAGATCCTGCTCCAAGGTGACCCCGGGCTCGGCGTGGAAGACGAAGCCGTGATAGCCGGGCGCGGTCTTGCGCTCGGTGCGCGCGAGCGCGTACTCGTCCTTGGTCTGCGGGTGCAAAAAGACCGGAAACTCCTTGCCTACCGGCAGAAAACCGCGCCTGAGCATCGCCTCGGCATCGGCACCGACGACGACATAATCGCGCTCCTCGACGGCGAGCCCGAGCAGCCGATCGCGCACCGCGCCGCCGACGAGGTAGTGTTCGAGCCCGGAGGTGGCGGGATCACTCATGAAAACGGTTGCACGCTGGCATCGACGATCAGGGATGGCTAGGGGTGATGGCCGGGATCATAGCTGGGCATTATGCCAGCCCGGTAGGATTGGGCACGGTCGCTACAACCTCGTAGAATAGCGGCTTTCTTGGCCCACCTCGGAGCACCGCATCGCCATGGCCCGCTTTCTCGGCCTCTTGCTCTTACTGGCCGTCGTCGCCTACGGTCTCTGGCCTTACTACAGCCTGTTTCGCCTCAACCATGCCCTTCAGGCGTCAGACGCCGAAGCGCTGGCGCCATTGGTCGATCTGGCCGCGATCCAGTCGCATTACAAGAGCCGTATCGGCGACAGTGCCGGCAGCTTCCTGCCCCCGCGCCAGGAGCAGCCGTCGGACGCCGATCAGGTGATCCGGTGGCTGGCCGACAACCTGAAGCAGTTGGGCGTCGCGGCGCTGGATCAAGCCATCACGCTCGACTGGGTCCGCGCGCGTCTGCTCGCTGCCGGTCAGCGCGCCGATGCTGAGCGCGGCGGCGTCTTCGGCGCGATCGATTTCGCCTTCTTCGAGTCTTGGGATCGCTTCGTGGTCCGTTTTGGCGAACTTGGCCGCAACCCCACCTTCGTGATTCTGAGTCTCGAAGGCGGTGCGTGGCGCATCACGGATATCACGCACTGAGACGTTCGCTGTCGAGCCTGGCCGCGCCCGGCTCTGGTAGCGCCTTGTTGAAGCGATAGCGCCGACTCAGGTTGGTGTGCTGGCGATCAACGCCATGCGCACCAGCTCGGCGAGGGAGTCGGCGCGCATCTTGTCCATCACCCGCGCGCGGTGGACTTCGACCGTCTTCGCGCTGACGCTGAGCGCGGAGGCGATCTCCTTGTTCGATTTCCCATCCGTCACCATCGCCATCACCTCGCGCTCGCGCGGCGTCAGCTCCGCGAGGCGGGTGGCAATCTCGGCCTTGCGCGCATACAGCGCCCGATGCTGTTCGTCGTACTCGAGGGCTTTGCGGATGCTGCTCAGCAACTGCTCGTCGTCGAAGGGTTTCTCGATGAAATCGACCGCGCCGGCCTTCATCGCTTTCACTGCCATCGCCACATCGCCGTGACCGGTGATGACGATCACCGGGAGACGGATCTCGCGCCGCCCCAGATACTCCTGCAGTTCGAGCCCGCTCATCACCGGCATGCGCACATCCAGCAGCAGACAGCCGGCGCGCCCAGGATAGTAGGCATCGAGAAAGGCATGCGCCGAGTCGAAGGTCTCGACCTGCATCCCGACCGACTCGATCAACCATTGCAGCGAGCCACGCATGGCCTGATCGTCATCGACGACGAACACTGTCAATTCCTTGCTCATCCGTGCGCCACCTCAGCGCCTGGTTGCTCGATCAGCGTCAGGGTGCGCGCGGCGCTCGGCTCCAGCGTGCCCGCGCGCGCGCTGGTCTCGACATCATCGGCCGCCACCGGCAGCTCGACCTGAAAGGTCGTGCCGGCACCGGGTCTGGATTCGGCGCGAATGGTGCCGTCGTGATCCTCAAGGATGGTCAGACTGATTGGTAACCCCATACCCATTCCGGTCTCTTTGGTGGTGAAGAAGGGATCGAACAGCAGGCTCATGCGCTCCGGCGGAATACCGGGACCATTGTCCCACACACGCACCAGGGCGCGGTCATCCACACGCCGGGTGTTGATCAGCAGCGCACGCTCGCCCGGCATGCGCTCCTCGAGCGCATCCAACGCATTGCGCACCAAATTCAGCAGCACCTGCTCGATCTGCACCAGATCGACATCGACCGGGATCGCCTCCTCGGCCAGCTGCTGCTCGATCTGCAGCTCGAGCTTGGCGGTCTCGAACTCGACGAAGCTGCAGACCTCGCGCACCAAGAGGTTGAGATCGACCGCCGAGCGGATCGGCTGCTGCTTGCCGACCAGCGCCCGCAGCCGCTTGATGATCTCGCCAGCCCGCTGCGCCTGCCCCGAGATATGCGCCATCGCGTCCACCAGTTCCGCGCTGTCGCCCTGGCCGCTCTTCAGCCGGCGGCTCGCGCCATTGGCGTAATTGACGATCGCCGCCAGCGGCTGGTTGAGTTCATGCGCCATCCCGGTCGCCACCTCGCCCATGGTACTCAAGCGGCAGACGTGGACCAACTCGGCCTGATGCTGACGCGACTCCTGCTCGGCGCGGCGCACGGCGGTGATATCGCGCGCATAGATGTTCACATAGCCAAGATCCTGAATCGGCACGAACAGCAGCGAGTAGATGGTACTGCCCAGATCGTCCTCATGCTCTAGGGTCTCGCCGCCTTCGAGCACCGCGCGCACCTGCTCGCACCAGCGCGTCGGCAGCGGTCCGCTAGACTCGGTTTCCCAGGCCTGGATCAACGGTTGGCTGGCGGCATTGGCATAGACGATGCGGGCGGCACCGTTGACGCGCAAGATCGGGCTCGGACTCTCGCTGGCGAAGCGCGCCAAGCCCTTGATTTCGCGCTCGGCCTCCTTGCGCTTGGTGATGTCGTGGATATAGAGCGTATAGACCGGTTCCTCGTCGAGCGCGATCGGTACGATCGAGATCTCGATCGGGAACAACTGCTCGTGGCCACGCACTGCGCGCAGCTCGGTGCGGGCATGGGGACGCTCGCCGAGGGGACCGCGACGGCTCGAGTCGCGCAGCAGACCGATGAAGTGAGCCCGGTCGCTGGGGGCGACGAAGGTATGCACGAAGTCGAGGCCGATGATGGCCTGGCGATCGAAGCCCAGCATGCGTTCGGCGGTGGGGTTGTAGTCGATCACCGCGCCGGCGCGGTTCAGGGTCACGATCGCATCCAGCGAGGCCTCCATGATTGCGGCCTTGAGCGCCTCGGTCTCGCGCATCTCGTGCTCGTGCTTGCGCCGCATCTCCTCGCGCGCGCGCAGCACCAGCGAGGTGAAATGCTGCATCCACTCCTCGAGCAGCAGCAGTTGGTTGCCGCCGCCCTTGAAGCCCGGCTGCGCGATGCCGAGCGCCCGCTGCGAGAAGCGCGTCATGCGCTTCAATACCTTGTTCAGCCGCGCCGAGACCAGGTAGATCACCAGCGTGAACACGGCGATGAAGACCAGCGCCGCGATCAGGCGCTGATTGCGCTCGAAGTCGCTGACATTGCTCGACATCTTGGCCACCAGGCGCTCGGGGATGAAGGTCGCGAACAGCATGTTCCAATTCGAGCCCTCATAGGCCGGTAATGACTGCGAGGTGACCAGATACTCATCGCTCCATTCGCTGAGCAAGCTGCCGGGGATCAACTGCTGGGGTTCGTTACTGGCCAGGATGCGTTGCTCGTCGGCATCGATCAGCGCGACCGCCGAGCGATCCGCCGAGAAGCTGCCCTCGGAGGCGGCGAGAAACGCCGCGTCCACCGGCACCAGGACCACCAGGCTGCCCATGGTATAGCCGCTGGCATCCTCGACCCGATCGCTGACCACCAGATAGGGTTGATCGTCGAAGCGCGCGAGGATGCGCTGAACCTCGTCGAGGTCACCGAGCCACTGTCTGAGATTGCCAGTCAGCTCCTCCGGCAACGCCTCGTCACCGGCCTGATAGACCTCGCGCACCAAACCGCGCGAGTCCACCAAGAGCACATGACTCGGCGCCAGCAACGCATTGCGGCCAAACACATCCGGCAGCCAAAAGGGCCGGAACCCGGCATAGACCACAGGCTCGAAGGTCTCGCCAGGGAACCAAAACAGCGGCTCCAAGTATTGCGCCAGACGCCGATGATTGGCCAGCAAGCGCGTGGTTGCGGCATAGTTGGTCATGTATTGCTCGAAGCGGATCAGGCTCTCGCGCGCGCGCAGATCGAGCCGCATCGAGAGTTCGCGCCCGAAGATGCGCTCCACGGCCTTGCTCTGCACCTGATCGAGCACGATCCAGACCGCAAGCCCCGCGATCAGGCCGATCAAGATCCCGATCACCGGCATGGGCAACCGGCGCAGCAGATGGAACAGCGTGGGTTTGATGCTGATACGGGGCAGTGTCACTGAGCAACCCGAGGTTGGAACAGCAGCCAACGCTAGCCAGCGCTGGCTGCATCTGGGTAAGGTGGAGCTTAGTGAGCAACGACCTATTTGATCAACCTTCGAACGCCCTCATGACCGACCTGTCCCAGTCCCGCAGCCCCGGCCTGCCGCGCCGCCTGGCAGCGATCCTCTACGACCTCCTGCTGCTCGGCGCCGTGCTGATCGCGGCCACTTTCGTCTACAGCATCCCGGTGCAGAGCCTGACCGGCGCCGACCTCACCCAGGGCAGCGCACGGCTGTTGTTCCAGCTCTATCTGCTGCTGGTGATCCTCGGCTACTACCTCTACTTCTGGACCCAGGGCCGCCAAACGCTGTCGATGCGGGTCTGGCGACTGCTCATCCTGCGCGAGGACGGCGCGCCGCTCAGCGCACGGGATGCCGTGCGCCGCCTCGGCTTCGCCCTGCTGACCCTGGCGCCGGCCGGGCTCGGCCTCTGGTGGATGCTGTTCGATCGCGAGCAGCAGACCTGGTACGACCGTTTGGCCGGCACCCGCACCCTGCTGCTGCGCAAGGACGCCGGCCGGCGCCGCTCAACCAATGAGGCCGACTGATGCGCTTCGAGATCATCCCTGTCACTCCCTTCGAGCAGAACTGCACCCTGCTCATCTGCCCCACCACCCTGGAGGCCGCGATCGTCGATCCCGGCGGCGAGCCGGAGCGCATCAGCGCGGTGCTGGAGCGCAGCGGCGCGACGCCACGCATGATCCTGCTCACGCATGGGCATCTCGATCATGTCGGCGCCGCGCCGGCGCTCGCCGCCGCGCTCGGGGTTCCGATCATCGGTCCTCAGCGCGCCGATGCCTTCTGGCTTGAGGCTCTGCCGCAACAGGCGCAGATGTTCGGCTTCCCCGAGCAGGCCGCGTTCAGTCCCGATCAATGGCTCGAGCACGGCGACCAGGTGCCGCTCGGCGAGCGCCGACTCGAAGTGCGGCACTGTCCGGGTCACACGCCCGGCCATCTGGTGTTCGTCGACCGTGCGGCCGGCCTCGCCCAGGTCGGCGATGTGCTCTTCCGGGGCGCGATCGGCCGCACCGACTTCCCGCGCGGCGATCATGGCCAGCTCCTGCGCTCGATCCGCGAGCAGTTGTTCCCGCTCGGCGATGCGGTGCGCTTCATCCCCGGCCACGGTCCGATGGGCACCCTGGGCGAGGAGCGCCGCACCAATCCCTTCGTCGGTGAACCGCGAGCGCGTTGATCTGCTCCGCAGAGACATGCTTGCGCGAGACCCCCCGGCCTTATAGGCCGGGAGGGATGAAACAACTTGACCTTCGCGGCGGTCCTAAGCGTCAGCTTAATCCCCATCAGGCCATACACCCATGCGCTCGCTTTCCCGTCTTCCGATGCTCGTCCTTTTTGCCACCCTGTTCGTCATCCTGCCTCTGCAGGCCGTAGCCGCAGCCGAGTCCATCGTCCTCGGCATGGGCTGCTTCTGGGGCGCCGAGAAGCGTATGTCCGAGATCCCGGGCGTGCTCGATGTCGAATCCGGTTACGCCGGCGGCGATGCCGAGCGCGCTGGCTATCGCGATGTGCTCAACCTCGAGAAGCGCATCCAGCGCGGCAAGAGCGATGCGCGCAATCATGCCGAGGTGGTCAAGGTGACCTTCGATCCCGAGCAGGTCAGCCTGGAGCGCGTGCTGATCGGGTTCTGGGAGAACCATAACCCAACCCAAGGCAATCGCCAGGGCAACGATGTCGGCAGCAACTACCGCAGCGCGATCTACTTCAACAACGAGACACAACACGCCGTCGCCCTCGAAACCCGTGACGCCTATCAGCAGGCGCTGAGCGCGGCCGGCTACGGCTCGATCACCACCGAAATCGCGCCGCTGCGCCACTACAATCGCGCCGAGACCTATCATCAGGACTACCTGACGAAGAACCCCGATGGCTACTGCGGTCTCGGCGGCACCCAGGTCGCCTACCCCGATCACGCTCAGGACGGAGCGACCAGACCTCAGCCCAAGGCCGCCAATCAACAGCCCGAGCGCCTGCAAGCCAGCGACCTCAATGCCGAGCGCCAACTGATCGTGTTCGAGGCCGAGGACTGCCCCTTCTGCAAGCTATTCCGCGCCGAGGTGTTGGAGAGCTGGTCCTCAGAGGTACCGGTGGCGACAACCCTGAATCCTCGCCCGCCTCAGGGCTGGACGTTGGAGAAGGACCTGTTCGCGACCCCAACCATGGTCCTGTTCGAGAACGGCAAGGAGGTCTCGCGCTACACCGGCTACAAAAGCGATAAGGAGCGTTTCTGGACCTGGCTCGGCTTCCAAGTGCTGACGCCCGAACAGCAGCGGATCGCCTTCGAGCAAGGCACCGAGCGCGCCTTCAGCGGCTCGCATCTGGATGAGAAGCGCCCCGGTGTCTTCGTCGACCCGATCACCGGCGCGGCGCTGTTTCGCAGCGATACCAAGTTCGAGAGCAAGAGCGGTTGGCCAAGTTTCTTCAACCCCGTTGAAGATGCCTTGACCTACCATGAAGACCGTTCGCATGGCTTGCGCCGCACCGAGGTGCGCAGCGCCAGCTCCGGCATCCACCTCGGCCACGTCTTCGACGA
>PWTO01000173.1 GCA_003562815.1 Chromatiaceae bacterium
GAGATTGCCCAAGCCGAGGCGCGCATCGACAGCCTCGTCTACGCGCTGTTCGAGCTGACCGACGAAGAAATCGCGCTTCTTGAAGCGGCGATTGATATCCACTAATCACGCCTGTACTCAGGGAGCAGCTATGACCAACCCCACAAACTCCTGATGCTGCACCGCAGGAGGCGGTGCTGAAGACCGGGCTTGGCGCCATCCAGCTTTCCAGAGACCTGCCCATTCAGCGTCGAACAACTGCTCGAAGAAGACGAACTTGCGAACTGATCCTCGACCCAGTTTGGCTCGCACGGGACGACGCCCCTCGCCCGATCCCACCTCACAACAGCCGCTCGATGAGCAGACGCGAATCGACCTCGCGCACGCCGGGGACATTGCCGGCAATGGTCTCGGCGACGCTGCGCTCGGCCGATGAGGTCACCGAACCACTCAGCATCACCACCGCGTCGCGCACCCTGATCTCGATGGCGCGATCATTCACCGTCGTATCCGCTTGCAGCAGCGCCCGCAAGCGGCTGCTGATCCAGTCGCTCTCGCGCTCCAACTGCTCGGCGCGCCCCTGCCGCTCGCGCTCACCGGCAATCAGGCCAGGATCGACACTGATGTAATTGAAGACCTGATTGACGCCCTCGGTGCTCTCCGCCATCGCGGCCATGCGATCCTTGGTCGCCGGGGAACCGACCTGACCCTGTAAGCGCACTACCCCGCGCTCGACCTCGGCGCGCACGTCCAACGGGATATTTCTGACCTGCCAACGTAGCCGCTGTTGCAGCCGAGCGGCGGTGGTTCGATCCTGAACCTTGGCGATCAGGCCGCTCTTCTCCTCCGGCATCGGCGTTTCCAAGCGCAACGCCGACTCAACCTCGATGTCATCGCCGACGATTAGCCGCGCGAGCTGTGTTGCGAGCGTGGCCTCGATCTCATTGGCAACCGCGCCTTCGAGACGTAAACCCGCGTTGCTTGGTTGCACGTCAATGACATAACCACCCAGCAAGGGGTTCATATCGATCAGCACCTGAGCCTTTGCCGCGCGCTCGGCGGACGTGGCGGTCTCGGCACTCACCGGCAGCGTCATGGCGCTGAGCACGAGCGCTGCTGCGAAAGGGCCTGTACGCATACCAAATCTCCTGATCACCTGCCTGATCAACCTGATTGTTGAAACACAAAGAAAGCCGCCGACCACAGTGGCCGGCGGCTCGCTTACGGCGCTTTCAGCAACCGCAGCTCAAGCCCAATAGGGCTTGCGTTGGGTGGATGCCAGGACGCCGACGCTGCGGCGCCCTCGGCCAACCCACGCGATCAACGGGCCTGATCGACAGCCGTCTTAACCCGCTGGGCGAGTTCTTGATCACGCCGCATGCCAACGGCGATGTCATTGTACTGCTCCACTGAAATGCCGCTTTCCTCAACGGTTTGCGCCATCTTGTCCTGCGCTTCGCGCTGCAGGGTCTGAGCGGCCTCGGCGCTTGGCGCCTCGGACAGCTTCTCGGTCAGATCCGCGCTGATCTCCTGCACCGAGAGGAAGGCATCTGCGAAGTCCGAGACCGTCGCATCATCGACATCGAGCGGAGCGCTCGGTGGCGGCGGCGCCGCCTGGGTACCAGCGGCCGGATTACCGCCGCCCTCCTGCTGATACTGAGCGAAGGCGGTGCCCGCAGTCGCGAGCAGGGCGGTCATCGTGAGTGCCGAGACAACGTACTTTAGGGTCTTCGTGTTCATCGTCAAACCTCCAAGAGTGAGACGGTTGTGAATGGCGACTCAACACTTTCACTTGCCGTGCCAACCCTGGTGAAAAAACGATAAGCATTGATCAATCAAGCACCTATGACATCTTACCCGATCTAGCGCAGAGACTGGACAGCCCAGCCAGTGAGTCATTTAGACACATGTAGCGTTCCGCTACGTGTCATCTGGGCCCGATTCGTCGAGCTTGCGGTAGAGCGTCTTGCGACCGATACCGAGGATCTTGGCCGCACGCTGTTTGTTGCCTTCGGTCCAATCCAGCACCGAGCGGATATAACGTGCCTCGACCTCGGCTAGCGTGTGCCAGTCCGCATCCGAGCGCGCCGCCGATGGCACAGGGGTGCCGGCATGAGCGCTGCCCTCCGTGCTGCCCGGAGTCAGGCTCCCCTGATCGCCCCGCTGAGCCCTGAACTCGGCGCGCACCCGCTCCGGCAGGTCATCAAGACTGATCACCGCGTCCGGCGCCAGGGTCACGGCGCGCTCGACCAGACTTGCCAGCTCGCGCACGTTGCCGGGATAGCCGTAGCCCAACAAGGCGCGCCAGGCCTCGGGCGCGAAGCGCCGCGCGGGACGCTCGCGCGCGACCGTCTGCGTCTTCAGGAAATGCTGCAACAAGGCGGCGATGTCCTCGCCCCGCTCACGCAGCGGCGGCACCTGGATGCGGAAGGTCTCCAAACGGTAGAACAGATCCTCGCGGAACTGCCCCTCGGCGATACGTTCGCCGATCTCGCGATGGGTCGCGGCGACGATGCGCACGTCGGTGCTGATCTCGCTATTGGCGCCCACGGGTCGGACCTGACCGTCTTGCAACAGCCGCAGCAGCTTGGTCTGCATCGCGGGCGGCATCTCGGCGATCTCATCGAGGAACAGGGTGCCGCCGTCGGCCTCGACGAACAGCCCCTGACGCGCGCCCCGCGCACCGCTGAAGGCACCGGCGGCATGACCGAGCAGCTCGGATTCGAGTAAGGCCTCCGGGATGCCGGCGCAGTTGAGCGCGACGAAGGGCGCGGCGGCACGCGGGCTTTCGGCATGCAGCGCCCGCGCGACCAGCTCCTTGCCGGTGCCGGACTCCCCGGTGATCAAGACACTGCTGTCGGACTGGGCGACGCGGCGAATCAGGTCATAGAGCGCGCGCATCGCCGGACTCTGACCGCGCATGCCATGGAACTCGCCGCCGGCCAGGACCTGCCGATACTGCGCCACCTCCGCCTGTAATTGGCGGTTCTCCAACACCCGCGCCACCGCCAGGCGCAGATGCTCGAGATCGACCGGTTTGGTCAGGAAGTCATCGGCACCGGCCTTGAGCGCCGCCACCGCCTGGCCGATGGTGCCAAAGCCGGTCAGCATGATGAAGCCCGGCCTCGGGGTCAGCGCGCGGGTCGCTTGCAAGACCGCGAGCCCATCCTCGCCCGGCAGCCGCAGATCGCTCAGCACCAAGGCCACGCTTTGGTGAGCGAAGACGGCACGCGCGGCGTCGGCATCACCGGCCCCAGCGAGCGCATAGCCAGCGTCCTCAAGCTCTTCGATCAAAAGCTGGCGATAGCCGCTATCGTCCTCGACCACCAGGATCACATCAGCCGCAGTCATATCAGCCTCGGTCAGGTCAGGGTCAGCCGACATGGCAGGAGGCGCCTCGTTCAACGTCGGCCGAGGCGCGCTCCGACAGCGGCAAACAGATCAAGAAACAGGCGCCCCGTTGTTGTTTGGGCTCGAGCGCGAGGCGGCCACCATGCTCGGCAATGGCCGTGCGCGCCACCGCCAGCCCAAGGCCGGTGCCCTGTCCAGCCGGCTTGGTGGTAAAGAACGGCTCGAACAAGCGTTCGACGGCCTCGGCGCCGACCCCGGGCCCATCATCACGCACCCGCAACAACAGTCGATCATCGACGCGCTCGGCGCTGATCTCGACCCAGCTCGCCGCCGCCTGCACGGCATTGTCGAGCAGATTCCCCAAGGCTTGTTCCAGGCGCAGCGGGTCGGCCTGCAGCCTGAGTTCGGCCAAGGCCTCGGGCCGCTCGATCGCCACCCGCACATCCTGGCGCCGCGAGGCCTGCTGCGAACGCGCGACGACGCCGTCGATCAGGGCCGCCAGCTCGACCGGGCGACGATTCAACGGCCCCTGGCGGGCGAAATCGAGCAATTCGCGCACGATGCGCTCGACGCGCGCGAGTTCGGCCAGCAGTTGCGCGAGTTCGGCCTGCGCCGGCGCATCCGCCGGCAGGCGGCGCGCGGCGCGTTGAGCGCGCCCGGCGACGCTGCCGAGCGGGGTGCCAAGTTCATGCGCCAAGCCGGCCGCCAGCCGCCCGATCGCCGCCAGCTTCTCCGATTGACGCAGCTCGCGCTCGAGCCGCGCCTCGCGCGCGCGTTGATCGCGCAGGCGTTGCTCGGAGGCTTCCCAGCGCCCGATCATGGCGTTGATGCTGGTGCCGAGACGGCGTAATTCATCCGGTCCATGCTGGGGCACGCGCAGTCCCGCCTCGCCGGTCCCGATCGGCTCCATGGCCCCGGTGAGGGCGCGCACATGGCGGCCGACGGCGCGATGATGGCCGATCAGCACCACCAGCACGAAGACCACCGCCAGCAACCCCAGCGCGCTGCCGCCGAGCCAGCGCAGGCGCGCCAGGTAGTCGTGGAAGCGCGACAGATCGCGCGTCACCTGCAGCAGCCCGACCACCTGCCCGGCCGGATCGGACAGCGGCAGAAAGAACGAGAACACCTCGCGGCCGCGGCGCTCCTCGACACTGCCCTGGGTGCCCTCGGCGGTCACCGCGCGTGCATCGCGGCGGCGCTCCAACAACGGGCTGCGCGGGCCGCTGGTGGCGACTCGCTCGCCGGCGCTGTCGTAGACATAGGCGCCGAACACCTGATCGATCTGGAACACCGAGTCCAAGGCCTCGTGGACTGCATCGGTCTCGCCGCGCACCATGGCCGCCGCAATCGGCAGCCGGATCGAGCGCGCCACCAGTTCGATGTCATCCTGCAGGCGCCGCATCATCTGCTCCTCGAGTTCGCGCAGCCCGAGCATGCCCACGGCCACCAGGATGCCGAGCAGCGGCAGCAGCACGAAGAGCAGCACGGCGTTACGCAGAGAGTTGAAACGTTGCATGCTGGGCATTGTGCCTCGGACCCATCCAGCCGTCGCGCCTCAATGTCGCGTCTAAACAGCGGTTCACATCAATGGCCGATCCGAGCTGGGCAGGCTAAAATCACGCCTCTAAAACATCCCGCCTGCCTGACGTATCAAGGTCCGAGACGCCCCATGCGCCCCACCCTGTTCCATAAGCTGTTTCCGTTCCTGCACTGGTTCCCGCTCACCGGCGACCGGCTGCGCGGGGATCTCATCGCCGGTATCACCGTGGCCCTGGTGCTGGTGCCGCAGAGCATGGCCTATGCCCAGCTCGCCGGCCTGCCGGTGGTCTATGGCCTCTATGCCTCCTTCATCCCGGTGATCATCGGCTCGCTCTGGGGCTCGATGCCGCAGCTGCATACCGGTCCGGTGGCGATGCTCTCGCTGATGTCTGCGGCGGCGGTGCTGCCGCTAGCGGCCCTCGGCAGCGAGGATTTCATCGCCCTCTCGGTGATGCTCGCGCTGATGGTCGGTGTGCTGCGGCTGGTGCTCGGGCTGCTGCGCATGGGCATCCTGGTCAACTTCCTCTCCAGCCCGGTCATCGTCGGTTTCACCAATGCCGCCGCCCTGATCATCGGCCTCTCGCAGCTGAGCAAAATCCTCAACGTGCCCTTCCCGCGCACCGATAATTTCATGCTCGATCTGTGGACCGTGATCGCGCAATTGCCGCATGCCCACCTGCCGACCCTGCTGTTTGCGCTCGCGACCTTCGTCATCATTCTCGGCGCGCGGCGTGTGATACCCAAGGTTCCCGGGGTCTTGCTCGCCGTGCTCATGACCACCTTGGCGAGTTGGACGATCGGCTTCGAGCACAATCAAACGGTCGAGATGAACGCCATTGAGGACCAGAACGCGCGCGCGTTGGCGCAGAAATACGCAGAAACGACCCTCGCCATCGAGTCCCTGAGCGTCACCACCATGCATCTCAATCACGAATTGCGCGAGTTGATCAGCGCCAAGGATCAGGATCGCTATACCGAACTGGCGCTGTTGGAGGCCAACTTGCGCGTGCTCACCCGCGAGACCAACAAACGCAAGCTGGACAACAACGAGCGTCAGGTGGCTCTGCACAATCTGCGTTTCGAGGCGGTGCCGGGCCAGGATGGCGATAGGCGCTTCTATCGCCAGGGATCGGTGCCGGCTGGCGCCGAGACCGACGGTCGAATCTGGCGTATCAGCAAGGTCGATGGCGATCAGGTCAAGATGATGGGCGGCGGTGCCGTGGTCGGCGCCATTCCCGCCGGTCTGCCAAACTTCCAGATGCCCGAACTGCGCTTGGATTTCTTCTGGACCTTGCTCCCTTCGGCGCTGGTGATGGCGCTGATCGGCTTCATGGAAGTGACCTCGATTTCCAAGGCCATCGCCGCCCAGACCCGCCAACGGGCCGATACCAGCAAGGAGTTGGTCGGTCAGGGTCTGGCCAACATCGTCGGCAGTTTCTTCAGCTCATTCACGGTCAGCGGGTCATTCTCGCGCTCGGCGGTCGCGGCTAAGAATGGCGCCAAGACCGGCTTGTTCGCCATTATCAGCGCCATCGCCGTGATGCTGGTGCTGCTGTTCCTGACCCCGTTACTCTATTACCTACCCGAGGCGGTACTGGCGGTGATCGTGATGATGGCCGTCTTCGGGCTAATCAACATCCGCTCCTTGGTGCGCGCCTGGAAGATCGAGCGCCAAGAAGCCTTGGTTGGTCTGATCACCTTCCTCGCCACGCTGGCGATGGCGCCGCAGCTCGCCAACGGCATCCTGCTCGGCGGGGTTCTGGCCATTGTCCTGTTCCTGGTGCGCACGATGAAGCCGCGCACCGATATCCTTGGGCGCCTTCCCGATGGCAGCCTGGGCGGGATCAGCACCAATGAGATCGATCCGCTCGGCAAGCGCTTCATCGCGGTGCGCTTCGACGGTTCGCTCAACTTCGTCAATGCCTCGCGCTTCGAAGACCTGTTGCTCGAAGCGCGCTCGATGAATCCGCAAGCGCGCGCCATCCTGATCGATGGCAGCGGTATCAACGACGTCGATGTCACCGGTGACGAACGCCTGCGCGAGGTGATCGAGACCTTCCGTGACAACGGCGTCGAACTTTATTTCTGCAGCCTTAAGGCCCAGATCTACGAAACCCTGCGCCGCGGCAAGCTCTTCAACCTGCTCGAGGAGACGCACTTCATCCGCACCAAGCAGCGGGCGCTTAAATTCATGGAAGAGACCTTCGACAATGACGCCTTCTCGCAGCCGCCAGCACCGGCGGTTGGTCCCAGGACTCCAGTACTCGGGTAATCGGGTTGCGATGAAATTCTCTGAGTTCGAGACCGACGCCGGCCCTCTGATCGAGGCCTATGAACCAGGTCAGGTGCGCATCCAAGGCCAGCACTACCAGGGCAGCCTGGCGGTCACCGCCGGGCGAGTGCTGAGCGACTGGGGGCCAACAGCGTTCGAGACGCTCGCGCCCGCGCACTTCGAGGCCCTCGCCGCGCTCGCACCGCAGGTGGTGGTGCTCGGCACCGGCGCTCGGCAGCGGTTTCCCGATCCGGCGCTCTATGCCGCGCTGCTCGCGCAAGGCATCGGCATCGAGATCATGGACACCGGCGCGGCCTGCCGGACCTACAACATCCTCGCTGGCGAGGGCCGGCGGGTGGTCGCGGCCCTGATCAACGACGCCTGATGGACCGCAAGATCCTACTCTCGGTGCTGACCGGCGCCCTGCTCGCCTTCATCGGCCTCTGGATGCTGCTCTCGGCCTTTCCCGACCAGCGCGCGGGCATGCGACTCTACCCCTGGGATGTCACGCGGACGCCAAGCGGGCAGGTGCAGGCGTTTGGGCTCACCCTCGGCGAGAGTACGCTCGCCGATCTGCGCGCGCTGCTCGGGGAGGACGGCAAGCTGAATCTGTTCGCCGAAACCGCGCCCGATGCGCCCGATACCGATTTCGCCGTCGAGGCCTACTTCGACAATATCCTGCTCAGCAATCTGAAGGCCGATTGGGTGGCCTCGCTCGCCGTCGCTCAGGAGCGACTCGCCGGCATGTACGACCGCGGCCTGCGCGCGAGCAAGCTTGCCAGCGGCAGCCGCAAGGTCACGCTCGCCCCCGACGACGCCCAAACGCTGGCCGAAGCGCCGATCCGCTCGCTCACCTATCTACCTTGGAAGCGCCTGCGCCCGGAGGATATCGTCGGGCGTTTCGGTGAGCCACAGCAGCGGATCACCGAGGAACGCGGCGTGGTCCATTGGCTCTATCCGGAGCAGGGACTCGATATCGCCCGCGATCCCGACGGTGGCGTCGTCATCCAGTACCTGAACCCGGCAGACTTCGAGCGCGCCTTGGCGCCCCTCGACACGGAAACGCACAGCTGAGCGTCACAGCACCGGTCACCGCTCAGGCCATCCGCTCAAGCCGCCTCGCGAAGACTGGCGTGGATCACGATCTCGTCGTAGGGCATCGACAAGACACCGTCATAGCGCACGCGCCATCAGCACCGCGTCTTCGCGGCTGGCTCGGCTTGAGTCGGTGCCCGGACCAGCGTTCGCATCGGCACTCGGGTAATACCCCTTGCGCAGGCCGATCTCATCGAACCCCTCGGCCTGATAGAGCCGGATCGCACCCCGGTTCGACGCCCGCACCTCCAGGAAGGCGGTATCCGCCTCGCGTTGGCGCGCGAGCGCGAGCGCTCGGCGCAGCAGACGACGCCCCAAGCCACGCCCTTGGTGGCTCGGCGCCACGCACAGGTTCAGGATGTGGCACTCGCCTGCGGCCACCGACATCACCGTGTGCCCGATCAAGCGTCCGGCCCGATCAGCCACCAAACAATAATAGTGTGCACGCAGGCAATCACGGAAGATGCCCTCGGTCCAAGGCACCGCGTAGGCCGCGCATTCGACCCGCATGACCTCGGTGAGATCGGCCTCGGTCATGCGTCGCAAGGCGATCGCGCGTTCCGGTATGGGGGGGGCAATCATCGCCCGATTATAGCCAGTCCCGAGCGCGCCATCGCACCATCGCAACAGCGCGCGGGCGGCATCGGCCAGCGTGCGATCGCCGCGCGGCGGCCATCGCCAAGGTGTTCATCAATAATAAGATTTAACCTAAACCGAAAGGGTCAGAGCGCGTTTTTGAGTACTGGGTTAACAACCGATTCATTTTGCTGACGCGGATCATGCTCTGATTGAATTCCGGGGAGTTCTTGAACCGAGATTGATCGGTTGAGGTCAGAACCTCGTTATAGTTCTGCCGAGTTCTCCGTCTCCGGTCGAGTCGGCGTACAGGTCTCCCGAGAGACCTCGTCCATGTCGGCCGGAGCATCCATCACCCATCCAACGTGGTAACACGATGTCGCAAGAGCACATGGTCACCATCGACGGCAACGAAGCCGCCGCTTACGTCGCACATTTGACCAACGAGGTCATCGCCATCTATCCCATCACGCCCTCCTCCAATATGGGCGAATGGGCGGATGAATGGTCCTCGCTGGGGGTCAAGAATCTCTGGGGCACGGTCCCCAGTGTCGTCGAGATGCAGAGTGAGGCCGGCGCCGCCGGGGCCATCCACGGCGCGCTTCAGGGCGGTTCCTTGTCGACGACCTTCACCGCCTCGCAGGGCCTCCTGCTGATGATCCCGAACATGTACAAGATCGCCGGGGAGCTGACCCCGACGGTGTTCCATGTCTCGGCGCGCTCGCTGGCGGCGCAAGGCCTGTCGATCTTCGGCGACCACTCCGATGTCATGGCCTGTCGCGCTACAGGTTATGCGATGTTCTGCTCCGCCTCGGTGCAGGAGGTCATGGACTTCGCCTTGATCGCGCAGGCCTCGACGCTTGAGTCGCGGGTGCCCTTCCTGCACTTCTTCGATGGCTTCCGCAGCTCGCACGAAGTCACTAAGATCGCGAAACTCTCGCACGAGCAGATCCGCACCATGATCGACGAGGACCTGGTCAAGGCGCATCGCGAACGGGCGATGAATCCGGACCATCCGATCATTCGCGGCACCAGCCAGAACCCGGATGTCTACTTCCAGGGCCGCGAGACGGTGAATCCGTACTATGCCGCCGTGCCCGAGATCATCCAAAAGCGCATGGATCAGCTCGCCGAACTCACCGGCCGCCAGTACAAGCTGTTCGAGTACGTGGGTGCCGAGGACGCCGAACAGGTCATCCTGTTGATGGGCTCCAGCATCGGCGCCGCGCAGGAGGCGGTTGAACATCTGGTCGCGCAGGGCGAGAAGGTCGGTCTGATCAAAGTGCGTCTGTTCCGGCCGTTCAGCCCGGCGCATCTGCTTGCCGCGCTGCCGGTCACGGTCAAGACCGTCGGCGTGCTCGATCGCAACAAGGAGCCGGGCTCCAATGGCGAGCCGCTCTATCTGGATGTGGTCACGGCGCTGGCCGAGGCCGTCGCCGAGGGCAACATGGCGACCATGCCGCGCATCGTCGGCGGGCGCTATGGCCTGTCGTCGAAGGAATTTACGCCAGCGATGGCCAAGCGCGTGTTCGACGAGTTGGCCAAGGACACGCCAAAGAACAAATTCACCCTCGGCATCATCGATGACGTCAGCCACAGCAGCCTGGAGTGGGAGCCCGGTTTCAAGCCGGATGTGACCCAGGGCGTGACCGAGTGCATGTTCTATGGCCTCGGCTCGGACGGCACCGTCTCGGCGAACAAGAACTCGATCAAGATCATCGCCGAGGAGACGCCGAACTACGGCCAGGGGTACTTCGAGTACGACTCCAAGAAGGCCGGCGCGGTGACCATCTCGCACCTGCGCTTCGGCCCCAATCCGATCAACAGCACCTATTTGATCGGTGACGGCGAGGCCAGCTTCGTCGCCTGCCATCAGCCGACCTTCTTGACCCGCTACGACATGCTCGCCAAGGCCAAGGACGGTGCGACCTTCCTGCTCAATTCGCCGACCCCGGCGGATCGGGTCTGGGACGATCTGCCCAAATCGATGCAGCAGCAGATCATCGATAAGGGCCTCAAGTTCTATGTCGTCGATGCCTATGACATCGCCGAGAAGACCGGCATGGGACGGCGCATCAACACCATCATGCAGACCTGCTTCTTCGCCATCTCCGGGATCCTGCCGAAGGACGAGGCGATCGCTAGGATCAAGGATGCGGTGAAAAAGACCTATGGCAAGAAGGGTCAGCGCCTGCTCGATCGCAACTATGCCGCCATCGATGCCACGCTCGAGGGCCTGCACGCAGTCCAGATCCCCGCTGCCGTCAGCAGTCAGTTCGAGCGTCCGCCGGTGGTGCCCGCCAATGCCCCGGATTTCGTCCAGCGCGTCACCGCGACCTTGATCGCGAACCGCGGCAACAGCCTGCCGGTGAGCCTAATGCCGGCCGATGGCACCTGGCCGACCGGCACCACCCGCTACGAGAAGCGCAACATTGCCCTCGAACTGCCGAAATGGGAAGAGGATCTCTGCACCCAGTGCGGCAAGTGCCCCATGGTCTGTCCGCACGCGGCGATTCGCTCCAAGGTGTTCCCGGAGGACGCCTTGTCAGCAGCGCCGGAAGGCTTCCAGAGCGCCAAGCTCAAGGGCAAGGATTTCCCCGAGGGCTACCGCGTCAGCTATCAGGTCGCGCCCGACGATTGCACCGGTTGCGGCCTCTGCGTCGAGGTCTGCCCGATCCGCGACCGCAAGGATCCCCAGCGAAAGGCGCTGAACATGCTGCCGACCGAGGAGCGCCACGACATCGAAGTCCCGCGCTGGGATTTCTTCCTGTCGCTGCCCGAGTACGATCGCACCAAGCTCGATGCGAGCAAGATCAAGCACGCGATGCTGATGCAGCCGCTGTTCGAGTTCTCCGGCGCCTGCGTCGGCTGCGGCGAGACGCCCTACATCAAGCTCGCCACCCAGCTGTTCGGCGACCGCATGCTGATGGGCAACGCCACCGGCTGCTCGTCGATCTACGGCGGTAACCTGCCGACCACGCCCTACACCACCAATCCCGATGGCCGCGGTCCGACCTGGAACAACTCGCTGTTCGAGGACACCGCCGAGTTCGGGCTTGGCTTGCGTCTGGCCGTTGACAAGCAGACCGATCAGGCACGCGAATATGTCGCCCTGCTCGCCGACAAGATCGGCACGGATTTGGCGGACGGGCTGCTCAAGGCCGACCAGAGCAGCGAGGCCGGCATCTTCGAGCAGCGCCAGCGCGTCGCTGCGCTCAAGGACAAGCTCGCCGGCATGAACAGCCGCGAGGCCAAGGTGCTGCTCAGCGTCTGCGAGAACCTGGTCAAGCGCAGTGTCTGGATCGTCGGCGGTGACGGCTGGGCCTACGACATCGGCTACGGCGGTGTCGATCATGTCCTCTCGACCGGACGCGATGTCAATCTGCTGGTGCTCGACACCGAGGTCTACTCCAACACCGGCGGCCAGACCTCGAAGGCGACGCCGATGGGCGCGGTGGCCAAATTCTCGGCGGCCGGCAAGGCAACCTTCAAGAAGGATCTGGCGATGATGGCGATGGCCTACGAGAACGTCTACGTCGCGCAGATCGCCTTCGGCGCCAAAGATGTACAGACCATCCGCGCCTTCATCGAGGCCGAGTCCTACCCCGGCCCCTCGGTGTTGATCTGCTACTCGCCCTGTATCGCCCATGGCGTCGATATGTCGAACAACCTGCGCCAGCAGGACATGGCGGTGAACTCCGGCCACTGGCCGCTGTTCCGCTATGATCCGCGCAAGATCGAGCAGGGCGAGAATCCGTTGCACATGGACTGCAAGGCGCCGAGTATCCCGTATCGCGATTACCTGGCCAGCGAGACCCGCTTCAGCGTGCTCAACCGCACCCATCCGGATGACGCCGAGCGCTTCCTGAAGCTGGCGCAGAAGCATGTCGAGAGCAAATACTCGCTCTATGAGCAACTGGCGCATCTGGCCTGGCAGAAGGCGGAGAAGCCGGCAAAAGCCGAGTGAGACCCTGAATCGCCATCCGCGAGCGCGGGGCCAAGTCCCCGCGCTCGCGAGCTCGCCCGACTACGACCTTCGTCCCGGAGATCCCCATGGACCTGCCCACCAACTACCTCGGCTTCACACTCAAAAACCCGATCGTCCCCTCCTCCTCGCCGCTGTCCAAAAGCATCGCGCAAGCGAAAGAGCTGGAGGATCAGGGCGCCTCGGCGCTGATCATGTACTCGCTGTTCGAGGAGGCCGTCACCACCGAGACCGAGACCATGAACCGGTTCCTGCACCAGCAGGATACCGGCTCCGCCGAGATCGGCGAGGGCTTTATCCCGGACTGGAACGACTTCAGTACCGGACTCGATCATTACCTCAATAATCTGCGCCAGCTCAAAGAAGCGCTCGACATTCCGATCATCGCCAGTCTCAACGGCGTCACCCCCGGCGGTTGGATCGAGCACGCCAAGGAACTCGAGCAGGCCGGCGCCGATGCGCTCGAACTCAACGTCTACTATATCGCCGCCGATATCAACCTCGATGGCCGCCAGGTCGAAGAGCGCTATCTCGAAATCCTGCGTCTGCTCAAGAGCCAGATCGGCATCCCGATCAACATGAAGCTCTCGCCGAGCTTCAGTTCGGTCGGCAACATGGTGCGGCGCATGGCCGAGGCCGGCGCCGATGGCGTTTCGCTGTTCAACCGCTTCTATCAGCCCGACATCAATATCGACAGTCTGCGGTTGCAGCCGAGCCTGCATCCCTCGACCTCGGCCGAAGCGCTGCTCGCGATGCGCTGGATCGCGATTCTGCATGGGCGCATCGACGGCCTGTCGCTCGGCGCCACCGGCGGTATCCATACCGCCGAGGATGCCATCAAGCTGCTGCTCGCCGGCACCGATGCGGTGCATTTGTGCAGCACCCTGCTGAAGAACGGCGCCCCGCAGATCGCGCGCATCCTCGACGGCCTCACCACCTGGATGGAGGAGCAGAGCTTCGAGTCGATCGCCGATATGCGCGGTCGTGTCAGCGCGCTGGCGGTGCCCAATCCAGCCGATTTCGAGCGCGCCAACTACGTCAACATCATCGACAGCTATAGCTTCTCGCCAGGCGTGATGGTCTGAGGCCGAAGGCATCGGCCAACGGCAACGGCGGCGCTCGCGACAGTGTGGGCGCCCGCCTCGATCCAGCCTCAAGCCCCACGTCGGATCTCGCCTCAGACCAGGGTGCGATCCTCGAGCCGGAAGCCCAACAGCTCAAGAATGAGCCCGGTCACGGCGCCACCGAGCATCCCGCCCAAAGCTCCGGATGGAACCCCACGCAAAACCTGATCGATGACCGAACGCTCGCCGCCGAAGAGCATCGGCGTGGTCATCCCCGCCATCAGCCAGACCGCCGCTCCAACCACCGAGGCGATCAGCCCCGCCACCAGGGGCGCGGCCAGGTTGTCCGGCAGCCAGCCGTGACAGGCCTGCACGATCCAGTGCTCATTGAGCTGAAACAGCGTGCCGACGATCGCCACCACGCCGGCCGCCATCACGAAGGGTCCAACGGGCGTTCGCATCGCCGCGAGCACCAGCGCCAAGGCCAGACCGGCGCCGAAACCGGCGAGCATGCCGGTCAGGGTCTCGGCCAGGGGGCGGGCGTTCTGCCGACCGGTCCAGGCGAAGAAGGCGCCGGCGGCGATTCCGGTCGCGGCGGACACCAGCGTGATCCCGGCCAACTCGATGGTCCGCTCTGCGGTCACCAGATAACCGATCGAGGCCAACACCCCGGCCGTTGCGCCTACCAGCGCCAGGGGCATGGCGCTGTAGAACGCCGCAGTGGTCATCGCTGCGGCCACGGCACCGACCACCAGCGGCTGCCAACCGCTGAGCCCGAGCAACATCAGCACCTCGTATAAGCCGGTGAATAAGCCGCCGAACAAGGCTCCGGCTAGGCTCCAAACCAACAGCGATACGATGATCGCGATCAATCGTTCTCTCAAGGCAACCACTCCTCCACGCTTGTCATCATTGTTCTTAGGGGCATTCTAGCTGGCTCGGGCGCGCGCGTCGCCGCGAAACGCCGTTCGCGTCTGCGTTACTATGTCGCACGCGGTGCGAGCGATCGCAACGTGGCATAACAAGAACCTACCAAAGACGAGAGCGAGAGAGAGACATGGCAAAAACAGCATTGGTCACCGGCGGCACCCGTGGCATCGGCGAGGCGATCTGCGTTGCGCTCAGGGATGCCGGCTATCAGGTCGCGGCCAACTATGGCGGCAACGATCAGGCCGCCGAGGCCTTTACCCAGCGCACCGGCATCCCGGCCTACAAATTCGATGTCGCCGATTTCGCTGCCGTTGCCGAGGGCATCCAGCGCATCGAGCAAGCGGTTGGCCCCATCGATATCCTCGTCAACAATGCCGGCATCACCCGCGACACGACCCTGCATAAAATGCAACCGGAGCAATGGCAACAGGTCATCGACACCAATCTGGGCTCTTGCTTCAACTGCGCGCACGCGGTCATCGACGGCATGCGCGCGCGTGCATTCGGGCGGATCGTCAACATCGGCTCGATCAACGGCCAGGCTGGCCAATACGGTCAAGTCAATTACGCCGCGTCCAAGTCCGGTATCCATGGTTTTACCAAGGCCCTAGCCCAGGAGGGCGCGGCCAAGGGCGTCACCGTCAACGCGGTCGCCCCCGGCTATGTGGATACCGAGATGGTGCGCGCGGTGCCGGCCAATGTGCTGGAGAAGATCATCGCCCGCATCCCGGTCGGCCGCCTTGGCACCCCCGAGGACATCGCGCGCGCGGTGCTCTTCCTGGTCGAGGATGAAGCCGGGTTCATCACCGGAACCACCCTGTCGATCAACGGCGGACAGCACATGTATTGATCAGCGGTTGTCCAACCCCCGTCGCGCCGATAGACTTCGGCGCTTTGCCCGAGAGTCCCGTCCTCATGCGTACCTCCGATTTTCCGCTGAACACCGTCAAGGAGACGCCGGCCGACGCCGAGATCGCCAGTCATCGGCTGATGCTGCGCGCCGGCATGATCCGCAAGCTCGCCGCCGGGCTCTACACCTGGCTGCCGTTGGGCTTAAGGGTGCTGCGCAAAGTCGAGCGCATCGTGCGCGAGGAGATGGACCGCGCCGGCGCGCTCGAGGTTGCGATGCCGGCGGTGCAACCGGCCGAGCTGTGGCAGGAATCCGGGCGCTGGGAGCAATACGGCCCCGAACTCCTGCGCTTGAAAGACCGCCATCAGCGCGAGTTCTGCTTCGGCCCGACGCACGAGGAGATCATCACCGAGCTGGCGCGCAATGAGCTGCGCAGCTACAAGCAGCTGCCGATCAATTACTATCAGATCCAGACCAAATTCCGCGACGAGATCCGCCCCCGCTTCGGCATCATGCGCGCGCGCGAATTCCTGATGAAGGACGCCTACTCGTTCCACGTCGATCAGGACTCGCTCGCCGACACCTATGCGCTGATGTACGAGACCTACAGCCGCATCTTCAAGCGTTGCGGGCTCGACTTCCGCGCCGTGCAGGCCGATACCGGCGCGATCGGCGGCAACGCCTCGCACGAATTCCATGTGCTCGCCGACTCCGGCGAGGATGCCATCGCCTTCTCGACCGGCAGCGACTACGCCGCCAATGTCGAGCTGGCCGAGGCGGTCGGGCTCGATGCCAGCGCACCGGCGCCCGGCGAGGAGCCGCGCCTGGTCGATACCCCCAACGCCAAGACCATCGCCGATCTGGTCGAGCAGCATGGCCAGCCGATCGAGCGCACGCTCAAGACCCTGGTCGTCGCTGGCGCCGACCCGGAGACCGGCGCGGAGCAAGGACTGGTCGCGCTGCTGGTGCGCGGCGATCACGAGCTGAATCCAGTCAAGGCCGAGAAGCTCGCGCGAGTCGCAACCCCGTTGCGCATGGCCAGCGAAGAGGAGATCCGCGCCGCCATCGGCGCCGGTCCCGGCTCGCTCGGGCCGAAGGATCTGCCCCTGCCCTGCATTGCCGATCGCAGCGTCGCCGCCACTGCCGACTTCAGCGCCGGCGCCAACCAGGACGGCAAGCACTGGTTCGGGCTCAACTGGGGTCGCGATCTGCCCACCCCCGAGGTCGCCGATCTGCGCAACGTCGTCGAGGGCGATCCCAGCCCGGACGGTCAGGGCACACTAACCATCGCGCGCGGCATCGAGGTCGGTCACATCTTCCAGCTCGGGCGCAAGTACAGCGAGGCGATGAAGGCCGTGGTGCTGGATGAATCCGGCAAGGCCGTGACCCTGACCATGGGCTGCTACGGCATCGGCGTCTCGCGCGTGGTCGCCGCCGCGATCGAGCAGCATCACGACGAGCGCGGCATCTGCTGGCCGGCCAGCATCGCGCCGTTCGAGGTCGCGTTGCTGCCGATGAAGCTCGGCAAATCGTTCCGCGTGCGCGAGGCCGTCGATGACCTCTATGCACGCCTGCAGGCGGTCGGCATCGAGGTCCTGCTCGACGACCGCGACGCCCGCCCCGGTTTCATGTTCGCCGACATGGAATTGATCGGCATCCCCCACCGCGTCGTCATCGGCGATCAGCACCTCGATGACGGCAAAGTCGAATACAAGGGCCGGCGCGACGCCGAGATGCAACTGATCGCGCTCGACGACATCGTCCCCTTCCTCGAGCGCACGCTGGCCCGCTGAACACGCTCGCCAGCCACTGCCCTCGCCCCACCGAGACGGAATCCAGACCAAGCATGAGCAGAACTGAAACCTTCGATCGCGAGCAGCTGCTCGCCTGTGGCCACGGCGAGATGTTCGGACCCGGCAACGCCCAACTGCCGGTACCGAACATGCTGATGATGGACCGCGTGACCCGCATCGCCGACCATGGCGGCGAATACGACAAGGGCGAGATCGTCGCCGAACTCGACATCAAGCCGGAACTCTGGTTCTTCGGCTGCCACTTCCCCGGCGATCCGGTGATGCCGGGCTGTCTCGGCCTCGATGCCATGTGGCAGATCGTCGGCTTCTACCTGGCCTGGATCGGCAACCCTGGCCACGGGCGCGCACTCGGCGTCGGCGAGGTCAAGTTCACCGGCCAGGTGCTGCCGAGCGCCGAGAAAGTGACCTACCGCGTCTGCATGAAGCGCGTCATCTCGCGCAAGCTGGTGCTCGGCATCGGTGACGGCACCATGGATGTCGACGGTCGCGTCATCTACACCGCCAAGGATCTGCGCGTGGGCCTGTTCACCTCCACCGAGGGCTTCTGAGTGAGCAGCGAGCCGGGCATCGACACCGAGAACGACGAGCCGGGACTGGCTGCGGCAACATCGACCGAGCGCCCGCCCGATGACGCTCAGTCTCGCGAGGCCATGCTCACGCCGATCGAGGCGCGCGTGCTCGGCTGCCTGATGGAGAAGGAGCGCACCACGCCGGATCAATATCCGCTCACGCTGAATGGTCTCGTCACCGCTTGCAATCAGAAAAGCGCCCGCGATCCGGTGATGACGCTCACGCCCGGCGAGGTGGGCCACTGCGTTGGCCAACTGCGCGATCGCGGGCTGGTGCATGCCAGCTCCAACGGTCGCAGCGAGCGGTTCGATCACAAGCTCACCGGGCATTTCATGCTCGATCGCCAGCAGCAGGCGTTGCTCTGTGTGCTGATGCTGCGGGGCCCGCAGACCAGCGGGGAATTGCGCACCCACTGCGCGCGGCTCGCCGAATTCGCGAGCCTGAATGCTGTGCAGGCCTCGCTCGATCGACTCGCGCATCACAACCCACCGCTGGTGCGCGAACTGCCACGCCAGCCCGGCCTGCGCGAGCAGCGCTTCGTGCATCTGCTTTGCGGCGAGCCTTCAGCCGAGTCGATTGCGCGGGCCGCAAGCGCCCGCCACCCTTCACCCCGCGCCGACAACATGGAGCAGGAAGCGCTCGCCCACCGCGTCGAGCAGCTCGAAACCGAGGTTGCCGCATTGCGCGCTGAGCTGGATGCGCTCAAGGCAGAGCTGAGCTAGCTCGCTTTGCTTTTTAGTGGGGATACCTCAGCGGGTGTAGACGTAACGTCTTCGCCAGAACCACGCCGATGATCACCCCTCCCGTATTCAGGCCGATGTCCATCAGCGACGCATAGCGACCTGGAACGAAAAGCTGGCCATACTCAAGCGCGATCCCGATACCGCTGGCGAGCACGGCAGCCCAGAACACCGGCCGCTTGAAGCGCTGAAAACGGGCCAGCGTCAGCGCCCAGAACAGGGTCAGTAGGCCGTAGAGCACGAAGTGCATGGTGTTCTGCAGCAGGGAAGGAACCGAGGCGACGATGAGCAGGAGCTGAGCATCGTCCTCCTGGGGATAACCCGGCACCAGGGACAGGAAGACGATGGCTCCGGTCAACGCGAGGCTGGCCGCGAGACGAAGGGGCGTCGGCAGGTTGATTCCTCTGTTCAAAACAGGAAGTAGCGCTGCGCCAACGGTAGCACGTCGGCCGGCTCGCAGGTCAGCAGCTCGCCGTCGGCGCGCACCTGATCGGTCTGCGGATCGACCTCAATGGTCGGCTGCCAGAAGTTGTGGATCATATCGACCTTGCGTACCTGGCGCACGTCGCGCACCACGCCGACGCGCCGCCTCAAATTCAGGCGCTGTGGTTCGCCGGCCTGTAACGCCCATTGTGAGATAAAGGTCATGCAGGTCTCAGCCAGAGCGCCGCCAAAGGCGCCGAACATCGGCCGGTAATGAACCGGCTGCGAGGTTGGCGTGGAGGCGTTCGAATCACCCATCGGCGCCATCGCGATCATGCCACCCTTGATCACCAGGCTCGGTTTGACGCCGAAGAACGCCGGTTTCCACAACACCAGGTCGGCCAGCTTACCGACCTCGACCGAGCCGACCTCGTGCGCGATGCCATGGGCGATCGCCGGGTTGATCGTGTACTTGGCGATGTAGCGCTTGGCGCGGTAGTTGTCGTTATCGCCGCGATCGACCACGCCGGCCCAGTCCGGGGCGGCGAGATGCCCACGTTGCCGCTTCATCTTGTGCGCGGTCTGCCAGGTGCGAGAGATCACCTCGCCGACCCGGCCCATCGCTTGCGAGCCGGAGGCGATCATCGAGAAGGCGCCGAGGTCGTGCAGGATGTTCTCGGCGGCGATGCTGTCGGTCCCGGTCGGATTGGTCGATGACGGCAACACAGTGGCCTGCCCGGCGGCCTTGATGATGGCTGACCCGCAGCCACCGCCCGCACCTTCGGTGCGATAGGTGTTGATGCAGCGGTCCTTGAACGCGGCGAGGGTGTCCTCGACGAAGCCGGACTCGTTGAGGGTGTCGGTATCGATGGCGACCTGCACGTCCATCTTCTCGGCGACGCCGAGGGCGCAATCGATTGCGGCTGGGGTCGTGCCCCAGTCCTCGTGCAACTTCAGGCCCATGGCCCCGCAGCGCACCTGCTCTTCGAGCGCGTTCGGCTGGCTGCCGTTACCCTTGCCGTAGACGCCGACGTTGACCGCCAGCCCCTCGGCGGCCTGCAGCATGCGACGGATGTTCCAAGGACCGGGCGTACAGGTGGTGGCGTTGGTACCCGTGGCCGGGCCGGTGCCGCCACCCAGCAGCGTGGTCACGCCGGAGGCCAGCGCCTCCTCGGCCTGCTGCGGACAGATGAGATGGACATGGGCATCGAGACCGCCGGCGGTCAGGATCTGGCCCTCGCCGGCGATGATCTCGGTGCCGGGACCGATCAGCACATCGACGCCGTGTTGGGTGTCCGGATTACCGGCCTTGCCGATCGCGGCGATGCGCCCACTGTTGATGCCGACATCGGCCTTGACCACACCCCAGAAATCCAGAATCAGCGCATTGGTGATGACCAGGTCCATGACCTCGTCGGACTGGCGCTGGCACTGGCCCATGCCGTCGCGAATCACCTTGCCGCCGCCGAAGGTGACCTCCTCGCCATAGTGGGTCAGATCTTCCTCGACCTCAAGGATCAGGTCGGTATCGGCCAGCCGGAGCTTGTCGCCCGTGGTCGGACCGTACATCGATGCATAGGCCTGCCGGCTGATCTTGCTCATGCCTTGCTCTCCTCGGCGCTGTCATCGGCGGCGTCGTCATCGGGCTCCGGCTCCGGTATAGGGTCGAGCAGCCCCATCACCTCGCCACGAAATCCATAGACTGCACGCGCGCCGGCATAGGGCACCAGATCGACGGTGCGCGACTGTCCAGGTTCGAAGCGCACTGCAGTGCCGGCCGGGATATCGAGCCGATGGCCGCGTGTCGGTGTGCGCTCGAACTGCAGCGCCGGGTTGGTCTCGAAGAAATGGTAATGGGAGCCGACCTGAATCGGCCGATCGCCCGTGTTCGCAACCTCAACCGCTAACACCGGTCGGCCTGCATTGAGTTCGACCTCACCAGCGGCCGGGAAGAGTTCGCCAGGAATCATAGTGCCATCCTCGGGGTAGGTGGACGGGCTAGACGATGGGGGCGTGGACGGTGACCAGTTTGGTGCCATCGGGGAAGGTCGCTTCCACCTGCACCTCTGGGATCATCTCCGGGACACCCTCCATGACATCGTCGCGGCTCAGCAGCATGCGGCCATCATCCATCAACTCGGCGACTGTGCGGCCATCGCGCGCGCCTTCCAGAATGGCGCAGCTGATGAAGGCCACCGCTTCTGGATAATTGAGCTTCAGCCCTCTTGCCTTGCGCCTTTCAGCGAGCAGACCGGCGGTGAACAGCAGCAGCTTATCTTTTTCGCGGGGGTTCAGCTCCATGGTCGACGCCTCGTCGAGTCGGGGGTTGAGATCGATGGGATGAAACAGTGTATACGCCAGCAGGGCGCACTCATAGCGCGAAGCGATGCGATCTGTTTCAGTGTCCGAGCGCCTGCTGAGCGGCTTCGAGCGCTTCCCAGCGTTCGTAACAGCCCGCCAGCGCTGTCTCGACCTCGGCCAGTCGGGTCTGAGTCTCGGTGACCTTCTCTGCCAGCCCCTGATAGAGCGCGGGATCACCGAGCCGCGCATGCAGCTGTTCGACCTCGTGCTCGAACGCCTCGATCTGTTGTGGCAACTGCTCGAGCGCGCGTTGATCCTTGTAGCTGAGCTTGCCCGGCGACTTGCCTCGGCCGGCGGACGTGCGCCCCGCCGAGTCGCGTCCCGCCGATGCCTGCACAGCCTCGCTGTCGCGGCCCTTGCGCTTCGCCTCCGTGGCACGCGGCTGCGCCGAGGGCGTTTTGGCCCCGGCTGTTGTCGAGGTCTGCCACGCCTGCCCCTTGGCGTCTCGCTGGCGCTGGCGCTGCCAATCCGAGTAGCCGCCGACGTACTCCTGTACCCAACCGTCGCCTTCGAGCACCAGGCTGGAGGTGACTACGTTGTCGAGCAAATCGCGGTCATGGCTGACCAAGAGCAGGGTGCCGTCGAAGGCGTTCAACAGTTCCTCGAGCAAATCCAGGGTCTCGGCGTCCAGATCGTTGGTCGGCTCGTCGAGCACCAGCAGGTTGGCCGGCTGGGTGAACAGCTTGGCCAACAGCAGCCGGTTACGCTCACCGCCCGAGAGCGCCGAGACGGGTTGCTGGGCGCGATCCGGGGCAAACAGGAAATCCTTGAGATACGAGAGCACATGCTGGCTACGCCCGCCGACCTCGACCTGATCGCTGCCGCCGGCGACGTTATCGCGCACACTGCGGTTGGGGTCGAGCTGAGCGCGGAGTTGGTCGAAATAGGCGACCTTGAGGTTGGTGCCGAGCCGGATCTGGCCCGAATCTGGCTGTAGCTGGCCCAGCAGCAGCTTGAGCAGCGTCGATTTGCCGGCCCCATTGGGACCGATGATCCCGACCCGGTCGCCGCGCAGGATCAGGGTGTCGAGAGCCTGGATGGTCGGCGCCGAGCCCGCGTCCGGCCGATAGGCGAAGGTCACGCCCTGCGCCTCGACCACCAGCTTGCCGCTGCGCTCGCCGCTGTCGACGCTCAGGCGCGCCTGCCCCAGCCCCTCGCGCCGCGCACGACGCTCCTCGCGCATCGCCTGCAAGGCCCGCACCCGCCCCTCGTTGCGGGTGCGCCGGGCCTTGATGCCTTGGCGAATCCAGACCTCTTCCTCGGCCAAGCGCTTGTCGAAACGCTCGCGCTCCTTGGCCTCGGCATGCAGGCGCTCCTCGCGCCGGCGCAGATAGTTGTCGTAGTCGCCGGGCCAATCGGTGAGCTGGCCGCGATCGAGTTCGAGGATGCGGGTGGCGAGGTTGCGCAGGAAACGCCGGTCATGGGTGATGAACAGCAGCGAGCCCTGGAAGCCGAGCATCAGCTCCTCGAGCCATTCGATGGTCTCGATGTCGAGATGGTTGGTCGGCTCGTCGAGCAGCAGCAGATCCGGCTCGCCGATCAGCGCGCGCGCCAGCATCACCCGTCGGCGCAGCCCGCCGGAGAGGGTCGCGTAGATCGCCTCGCCATCCAGGCCCAGCCGCGAGATCACCCGCTCGGCGCGTTGCTCGATCTCCCAGCCGTTGCCGGCCTCCAGGCGCTGTTGCACGGTCGCCAGCCGCGCCAGATCGCGTTCCGAGGCCGAGGCACCCGCCTTGGCCAAGCCATGGCTGAGATGGTGATACTCGGCGACCAGTGCGCCGAGTTCGCCAAGCCCTTCGGCGACCACGTCCAAGACCCGATGCGCGTCGCCGAGCGGCGCCTCCTGCGCCAGACGGGCCACGCGCAGTCCATCGGCGCGCCAGAGCGCGCCGGCATCGGGCTGGATCTCGCCATCGATGAGCTTGAGCAAGGTACTCTTGCCAGTCCCATTGCGCCCGATGAGACAGACGCGCTCGGCCGGATCGATCTCGAGATCGATGCCATCGAGCAGCGGCGGATGGCCATAAGAGAGCGAGACGGCGCGCAGCGAGAGCAGGGACATAGGCAGCTTGGCCGGTATCGGCCGGTAATCTGATGAAGTCGGTGACGATAGGCGTGCATCATACTGCGCGCATCGCCTCGCTGTACGCATGCACCCATTCATTGTGCAACGCAAAATTCCTGTACACTGTAACGATATCTGTCATTGACAAAGCACTGCATGGATCAATAGGCATGGTCAAATCCATGACACTGCGCGAGGCTTGGGCTGGCGAGGCCGACTGCCGAAACTGCGCATTGCGTACATCGGTCCTGTTTGCTGGACTCACCGAGCAGGACTTCGATCACATCCACGAACCGATCGATCAGTTCGATCTGAAGCCAGGTACCCCGCTGTACCAGGCCGGCGAGGTCGGTGACTATATGTTCACCGTGCGCAGCGGTTCGCTCAAGCTCGTCCAATACCTGCCGGACGGCAGCCAGCGCATCGTGCGCATCGTGCGCGGCACCGACGTGCTTGGGCTCGAAGCCCTGCTCGGCAGCGCCTATCAGCACGACGCCGTGGCCCTCTCGCCGAGCGAGGTCTGCCGGTTCCCGACGCGCGTGGTCAAGGCCCTCAGCAAGGACAACCCAAGCTTGCACGAGGAACTGATGCAGCGCTGGCAACGCGCGCTCACCGAGGCCGACGCCTGGCTGACCGAACTCTCGACCGGCTCGGCGCGCCAACGCGTTGCGCGTCTGCTGCTGCGCTTGGTGCGCGATCGCGAATCGAGCGAGTGTCAGCTGTTCGGGCGCGAGGACATGGGCGCCATGCTCGGTATCACCACCGAGACCGCCAGTCGCACCATCGCCGGCTTCAAGCGCGAGAGCCTACTCGTCGAGTCACGGCCGAATCGCTTCCTGCTCGACATCCCCAATCTCACGCGGATCGCCGAGGATTGAGAGCGCCAAAGAGCGTGCGCCTTGGGCGATGAGGCTGTGTGCAAACCGGCGATTGACAGCTTTCAATGTGACGCCAACAGGCGGCGACTTAAGCTGCGCGGATCATGGAACAAACCCTGCTCAACGACCCTTATCCGCTCTTCGTGCTGAGGCTCGATCGTGACGAGATGCGTTACCAGAGCGTCGATGCGATCTGCGACTACTTTCGCCGCTGCATCGAGGTGCATCGCTGCGGCCAGTTTATCGCCGTCTTCGATCATTACGCCCATACCTGTAACCTGCCGGACGGTCAGGTAGACAGCGAGATCCGCGCGGCGAAGAATGTGCTGTTTTGCTTCGGCTTAGCCCTGCCGAGCCCCGAGATCCTTGGCCTCAGGCCGCGCTCGATCGGTGTCGCCGAGCTTGATCGGCAGTTCGTGATCAGCTTCATGGAAACGCCGATGCCGCTCGCCAACGCCGCGATGGAAGACTGGGCGCTCGGGCTGCGTCAGGAAAGCACCGACCCTCTCAACACCACATCGAACTCGGGATTCCAACCATGCTAGAGAGCGCAATGGTCGAGCTATCGCGGTGGCAATTCGCCATCACCGCGATGTACCACTTCCTGTTCGTCCCGCTGACCCTTGGGCTCAGTTGGATGCTGGTGATCATGGAAAGCGTCTACGTGATGACGGGACGCCAAATCTATAAGGACATGACCAAGTTCTGGGGCAAGTTGTTCGGCATCAACTTTGCCCTCGGCGTCACCACCGGCCTGACCATGGAGTTCCAGTTCGGCACCAACTGGGCCTACTACTCGCACTATGTCGGCGATGTCTTCGGCGCGCCGCTGGCCATCGAAGGGTTGATGGCGTTCTTCCTCGAATCGACCTTCATCGGCCTGTTCTTCCTCGGCTGGGAGCGCCTGAGCAAGCGCCAGCATCTGATGGTCACCTTCCTTACCGCCGTCGGCTCCAACCTCTCGGCGATGTGGATTCTGATCGCCAACGGCTGGATGCAGTTCCCGGTCGGTGCCGAGTTCAGCTTCGAGACCATGCGCATGGAGATGGTCAGCTTCAGCGAGGTGCTGTTCAACCCGGTCGCGCAGGTCAAGTTCGTGCATACGGTGGCCGCTGGCTATGTCACCGGCGCGATGTTCGTCGCTGGCATCAGTGCCTACTACATGCTCAAGGGCCGCGATCTGGCGTTTGCCAAACGCTCGTTCTCGGTCGCGGTCGGCTTCGGCCTCGCCTCGGTGCTGTCGGTGATCTTGCTCGGCGACGAGTCCGGCTACGAGGTCGGCGATGTGCAGAAGGTCAAACTCGCCGCGATCGAGGCCGAATGGGACACCGCGCCCGCACCGGCACCGTTCACGCTCTTTGGCCTGCCGAGCAACGCCGATGAGGAAACCCACCATGCGATCAAGATCCCCTGGTTGATGGGCTTGATCGCCACCCGCTCGCTCAATCAGGAGGTCACGGGGCTGAAAGATCTGATGCACGAGCACGAGATCCGCATCCGTTCCGGGATGATCGCCTATGACTACTTGCAGCGACTGCGCAGCGGCCAGAACACTGCCGGCAACCGCGCCATGTTTAAGGACCACATGGACGATCTCGGTTACGGACTGCTGCTCAAGCGCTACACCGACAATCCTGCCGAGGCCAGCGAGGCGCAGATCCAGCAGGCGGTGAAAGACTCGATCCCCAAGGTCGCGCCGGTGTTCTGGGCGTTTCGCATCATGGTCGCCGCCGGCTTCTGGATGCTGCTGCTGTTCGTGCTCGGTTTCTACTTCAACGCCAAGCGCCAGATCCAGGACAAGCCTTGGCTGTTGCGGGCGTTCTTGCTCAGCATCCCAGTGCCTTGGATCGCCGCCGAGACCGGCTGGTTCGTGGCGGAGTTTGGCCGCCAGCCCTGGGCCATCGGTGAGGTGCTGCCGACCTCGATTGCCGCCTCAAGCCTGACCACCAGCGATCTGATCATCAGCCTGGCCGCCTTCTTCGTGTTCTATACCGCGTTGTTTGTCATCGAGATGTTCTTGATGATCAAATTCGGTCGGCAAGGGCCGAGTTCACTGCACACCGGCAAGTATCACTTCGAGAAAGCCCCGGTCGAGCCGCCGGTCGGTGGTGGTCCGCCCTCGGCAACCGCACCCGCTCGCCAGCAGCGAGGAGATGTCTGATGATCATCGACTACGAAGTCCTTAAATTCATCTGGTGGGTGCTGGTCGGCGTGCTGTTGATCGGCTTTGCGGTCACCGATGGCATGGACATGGGCGTCGGTACCCTGCTGCCGTTCCTGGGTAAGAACGACGATGAGCGCCGCGTCATCATCAACACCATCGGCCCGCACTGGGACGGCAACCAGGTCTGGCTGATCACCGCCGGCGGTGCCATCTTCGCCGCCTGGCCGCTGGTTTATGCCACCGCTTTCAGCGGCTTCTACTTTGCGATGCTCTTGGCGCTGTTCGCGCTCTTCTTCCGGCCGGTCGGTTTCGACTACCGCAGTAAGATCGAGGATAGGCGCTGGCGTAACGCCTGGGACTGGGGGTTGTTCGTCGGTGGCGCGGTGCCGGCGCTGGTGTTTGGTATCGCTTTCGGAAACCTGCTGCAAGGCGTGCCCTTTTATCTCGATGAGCTGCTGCGGCCTTACTACACCGGCAACTTCTTCGGCCTGCTCAACCCCTTCGCGCTGCTCACCGGACTCGTTAGCCTCGGCATGCTGACCATGCACGGGGCGATCTGGCTGCAACTGCGCACCAGCGAGCCGATCGCCACCCGCGCCAAGCGCTGGGCGCTCTTCATTGGGCTTGCGACCATCACCAGCTTTGCGCTCGCTGGCCTGGACATGTTCTTCTTCGTCGATGGTTTCAAAGTGGTGAGCATGCCGGCATTGGATGCGATCTCCAATCCGCTGGTCAAGGAGGTCGTGGTCGATACCCACGCTTGGCTAGACAACTATTATCAGTACCCTTGGACCTTGGAGTTCCCAGCCCTTGGCTTTGTCGGGCTTGGCGGTGCGATCCTGTTTTCGATGCTTAATCGCGCTGGGCTTGGACTGATCATGAGCGGCCTTGGCATCGCCGGCATCATCCTGACCGCCGGCGCGGCGATGTTCCCGTTCATCTTGCCCTCGAGCACCGATCCGAACAGCAGCCTGATCGCCTGGGACGCGACATCGAGCCATCTGACGCTGACGGTGATGTTCTGGGCGGCGGTGATCTTCATCCCCATCATCCTGAGCTATACCACCTGGACCTATGTCAAGATGTGGCGGCGCGTCACGGTCGAGGAAATCCGCGCGCAAGATCACTCGGCGTACTAGATCGGCCGCCGACGCGATCTCCCTGCGCCGGCCCGTGGCTGGCGCGCAACCTCTTTTTTGGAGCAGCAAGGCATGTGGTACTTCACCTGGATTCTCGGCGTCCTGCTCGCCGTCGCCTTCGGCATTATCAACGTGATGTGGTACGAGTCCTCGCAGTGCATGGGGGATGCGCAAGACGATCAACCCTCGGCCTGAGATGGCTCTGAACCTCTCTGAACGCCCCCAAGCCCCCATGCAGGATTACCACCCCCGCCCCGACCTCCTCGCCGACCGCATCATCCTGATCACCGGTGCCGCCGAGGGGATCGGTCGTGCGCTCGCCCTCGCCTGCGCCCAGCACGGCGCGACCGTGATCCTGAGCGGTGCGCGCGCGCAAGCGCTGGAGTCGATCTACGACGCGATCGTCGCCGCCGGCGGGCTGGAGCCGGCGAGCTTGCCACTGGATCTGGAGACGGCCGACGAGTCCTTGATGCTCGGCATCGCCACCACCCTCGGCGACGAGTTCGGGCGCCTCGACGGGCTGGCGCATACCGCGCACTACATCCCCTTCCTCAGCCGCATCGACGATTACGACGCCGAGCAGTGGGAGAAGGTGCTGCGCATCAACCTCACTGCGCCCTTCTTGCTGACCCAAGCCTGCCTGCCGCTCCTGCGCACGGCCGAGGCCGGCTCGGTGCTGTTCCAGTCCGATCGCGTCGGCCGGCGCGCACTGGCCTACTGGGGCGCCTTCGCCGCCGCGATGTCCGGCATCGAGGCGCTGATGCAAACCCTGGCCGAGGAGACCGACGGCAACAGCCGCATTCGGGTCAACAGCATCGATCCCGGCGCCGTGCGCACTGCGCAGCGGCGGCAACTCTACCCAGCCGAAGATCCGAATACGCTGGCGCCCCCGGAGCAGATCATTAACGCTTATCTCTACCTGCTCGGTCCCGATTCGCGCGGCCTAAGCGGACAGGCCCTGAGCGCGCAAACGCCGGGCGTCTTGCGAAAATAGATGATGACGACCGAGAGTGCACGCGTCGCCGACGCGGTCCGCCGTCGCGTGCTTGAGCATACCCTGCGCAACAACGGCGGCTATCTAAGCCAGGCCTGCTCGTCGGCCGATATCCTCGCGACCCTCTACCTGCGGGTCATGCGGTTCGGCCCCAGCATCGCCCCCTTGATCCCGCGCGCTTTTGCCGGCGTGCCCAGCCGCGAGAACCCCGATGCCTTCACCGGCGCCGGTTACAACGGCGCCCGCGCGCCGGAGCTGGATCGCTTCATCTTCTCCCCCGTGCATTACGCGCTCGTCCTCTATGCGCTGCTGATCGAGCTTGGCCGACTTGGCCCGGACGCGTTGCAGCGCTTCAACACCGACGGCAGCACGGTCGAGTTGATCGGCGCCGAGCATTCGCCCGGCCACGAGGTCACTGCCGGCTCGCTTGGTCAGGCCCTGAGCCAGGCTGGTGGTATCGCCCTGGCGCGCCGGCTGCGGGGCGAGTCCGGGCGGGTCTGGGTCTTCATGTCCGATGGCGAGTTTCAAGAGGGCCAGACCTGGGAGGCGTTCGCCGCGCTGGCCCATCATCGCATCGGCAACCTCGGTGTCTACATCGATGCCAATGCCCAGCAATGCGATGGACCGATGGCCGATGTGATGACCATCGAGCCGCTCGCCGATCGGCTGCGTGCGTTTGGCGCCGAGGTGCATGAGGTCGATGGCCACGACGGTGACGCCTTGGCGGCGCCCGCGCTCGCGCGCCTGTCCACCGCCGCTCCGACCGCCGCCGCCCCGACCAGGCCGCTGGTCGTCATCGCCCGCACCGATCCCTGCTGCGGCATCGAGCTGCTGCGCGAGCGCGCGCCTAAATTGCACTATCTTCGCTTCAAGACCCGCGCCGAGCAGGACGCCTACGAAGACTTGCTCGAACACTGGCAGGGCCGCACCCCATGAGCCAGGACCACAGACAATGATCGAGCTGGTCACCCGCCCCCATCGCTCGAACCTGATTCGCTGGGCCGCAGAACGCCCCGAGGTGCTGGTGCTCGGCGCCGATCTCACCGCCTCCTGCGAGGCCGATGGCTTTCGCGACCAGTACCCGGAGCGCTTCTTCTCGTTCGGCATGGCCGAGCAGAACATGCTCGGCTTCGCCGCTGGGCTCGCGCGCGAAGGCTTTTTCCCGTACATCCACACCTTCTCGGTGTTCGTCACCCGGCGTCCATTCGATCAGTTGGCGATGAGCATCGCCTATCCGAACCTGCCGGTGCGCCTCATCGGCTTCCTGCCCGGCATCACCACGCCGGGCGGCGTCACCCATCAGGCTATCGACGATATTGCCCTGATGCGCGCGGTGCCGAACATGACCGTGCTCGAAGCCGGCGATGCGACCGAGGTCGAATCCATGCTCGATGTGGCCCAGGCGATCGACGGGCCGGTTTATGTACGCCAACTGCGTGGCGAGGTGCCCAGGCTGTTCCCCGCCGATCGGCCGCTGCGGCTTGGCCAGGCGCGGCTGCTCGGCGGCGGCACCGATCTGGCGGTGATCAGCAGCGGCGTCTGCACTGAAGAGGCCCAAGGCGCCGTTGCCGCGCTGCGTCGTCGGGGGGTTGCCACCAGCCACCTGCATGTCTCCACCCTCAAGCCCTTCGCCGATCCGCAGCTCATCGAGCAGATCGCCAACGCCCGCTATGGCGCGATCACGATGGAGAACCACGGCATCATCGGCGGTCTCGGTAGCGCGCTTGCGGAACAGCTCGCCGAGCAAGGCATCGGCAAGCGGCTGATCCGGCTCGGGCTGCGCGACACCTATGCCCACGGCGCCAGCAAGCCCTACCTGATGCGTGAATACGGGCTCGACGCAGCGGCGCTGGTGCATGCCGCCGAGACCCTGATCGGCGACTCGCTCGGGATTGATGACGCTGTCCTGGCCGAAGCTGCGGCCAACGCACGCGCCGAGGCGCAGGGCGAGACCTTAGCCAAGGCCGACAAGACCGAGGATCTCTAATCAATTGAACAGGCCCGAGCCCAGTCTGTCACTCAGCGGCGAGCGCTTCACCGCAGTCTACCGCCTCTGCGGCGCGGCGGCCGAGGTCGAGGCGCGCGCCCGCGCGATCTGTCTTGAGCAGACCGTCGAGTTCCCGCAGGCCCTGATCCCGAACGAGGCGATCCGCGACCAGATCGTCGGCCAGATCGCCGCCATCATCCCCCGCGCCCTTGATGATGGCAGCGACGGCTTCGAGGTCGCGATCCGCTACCCGATCGAGAGCGCCGGGCGCGAGCTGACCCAGTTGCTCAATGTCCTGTTCGGCAATGTCGCACTCCAGCCCGGCGTGCGGCTGCAGCGCATCGACCTGCCGCCAAGCCTGCTGCAGCACTATCCTGGACCTCGCTTCGGCATCGCCGGGCTGCGGCAACGTCTCGGCGTGCGCGAGCGCCCGCTGCTCTGCACCGCGCTGAAGCCGATGGGGCTGAGTCCGACCGAGCTGGCGGAGCTGGCCTATCAGCTTGCCCTCGGCGGCATCGATCTGATCAAGGACGATCACGGCCTGAGCGATCAGCCCTTCTGCCCGTTCGACGAGCGCGCCAGCCGCTGCGCCGAGGCCGTCGCCCGCGCCAATCGGGAAACCGGGCACGCCAGCCTGTACCTGCCGAATGTCACCGCGCCCGCCGACGAGGTCGCCGTGCGCGCCCAACGCGCGCGCGCACTCGGCGCCGGCGGGCTGCTGGTCTGTCCGGGCCTGACTGGGCTCGATGCAATGCGCGCCCTCGCCGACGACGAGGCACTGGCATTGCCGATCTTGAGTCATCCGGCGCTGCTCGGCGGCCTCAGCCTGGGGCCGCATCAGGGCCTAGCGCACGGACTGCTGTTCGGCACCCTGGCCCGGCTCGCCGGCGCCGATGCGACCATCTTCCCGAGTCACGGCGGGCGTTTCGCGTTCACCGCCACCGAGTGCCGCGAGATCGCGACCGCCGCCTGCGCGCCGCTGCCTGGGCTCGCGCCGATCTGGCCAGTCCCCGCCGGTGGGATGCATCTGCAGCAGATCCCCGAGCTGGTGCGCTTCTACGGGCGCGACAGCATGCTGCTGATCGGCGGTGACCTGCATGCCGGCCCGGATCTCAGGGCCCGCTGCCAGGCGTTTCGGTCGCTCGCCGCACAGGCTTGCGAGCAACACACCGAATGATTGTTTGACAATTGTCAATGACACCTGCGCTATCATGCCTGCCAGACCGCTCTAGCGGTTGATGCTTCACTATTTTCTTATAAACTAACGCGCGTCCTGCCCCGATTTGCACCGTGCACCGCTCTGGCCTGCCCCGCACCAAGGCCCTGGCGACTGCCTCCGATCAACCCACACAACAAGCATCGCGAGCAGGCAGGACGGTTTGCAGCAGCCCATCTTCATTCGGTTCACTGAGTAAGGTTTATCCATGAAACGTCTCATTCTCTCGGCCTCCGCGCTCACCCTCGTCCTGTCATCCATGACCGCCGCAGCCTGGTGGGCCAATCCCTTCCACGGCCCCTACTCTGGTCCTTATGGCCCTCACGACTACGGCGCGCCCTATGCTTACGCCCCGCCGCCGTCCCCCCAGCAGCTCCACGCGGTGGCCGAGCGCCAGCGCGAAGCCGCCATCGAGATGATGGAGGCCCGACGCCAGGCGATGGAGAGCGAGCGCGGCGAGGGCGCCCTGCCGATGCCAGAGAGGCCCGAGTTCCCGGACATGCCGGCAATGCCGACGTTCCCCGAGATTCCAAACTATGGTGCGCGGCCAGCGATGCCTGAGTTCACGCTGGATTCGGACCAACATCAGGCCGAAATCGACGCCTACCACGCCGCGCTCAAGCAGCATGCGGCCGAGCGCCGTGCCGCGATGCAGGCCCTGAGCGAACAACGCCGCGCCGTCGCCGAGCAGCGTCGGCAAGAGTGGCTGTGCAGCCGTCAGGCGATGCGGCCCCTGCCTCAGGCTGCTCTGGCGCGAGGATGCGCGCCGGCTGGCAACAAGACCGAGACTGACGGCAACGCCGAGTCCAGCGATCAGACCGCCGACTCGGCACCAGCCACCAACCAGGCGAGCTGACCAGGCCCTGCCCTGGGTCGGCCCGCCTCGCTCGGCACCGCTGAGCGCCGCCCCTCATCGATCGCAAGCCCCCGTTCGTCGGGGGCTTTGTGTGTGAAACCCAATAATCAGTATTTGCCAATTCACTACAGCTCCGGTACTTTTGACGGCTTTCGTCTGCTCCGCTGCATCGAAAGCGCCCTCGCCCTAGGAAACGCCATGTCCAACAAGCCTGACATCGATCCCCAGGAGACCCAAGAGTGGCTCGAGTCCCTGGACGCCGTGCTCGAACGCGAGGGCGTCGAACGCGCTCACTACCTGCTTGAGCGCCTGATCGATAAGGCCCGCCGCTCCGGCGCCTATCTGCCGTTCAGCGCCAACACGGCTTACCTGAACACCATCCCGATGCAGAAGCAGGCGCGCTTCCCCGGCGATCGGGCGATGGAGCGACGTATCCGCTCGTTCATCCGCTGGAATGCGATGGCGATGGTGGTGCAGGCCAACCGGCTCTCGTCCGAACTCGGTGGCCACATCTCCTCGTTCGCCTCCAGTGCGACGCTCTACGATGTCGGCCTCAATCATTTCTTCCGCGCGCGCAGCAAGGACCACGGCGGCGATCTGGTCTTCATGCAGGGCCACTCGGCGCCCGGCATCTACGCGCGTGCCTTCCTTGAGGGTCGCATCAGCGAGGAGCAGCTCTACAACTTCCGCCAGGAGGTCGATGGGCCTGGGCTGTCCTCCTATCCGCATCCCTGGCTGATGCCCGGCTTCTGGCAGTTCCCGACCGTGTCCATGGGTCTCGGGCCGATCATGGCCATCTATCAGGCGCGCTTCATGCACTACCTGACCGATCGCGGGGTGATCAACACCGAGGGCCGCAAGGTCTGGGCCTTCCTCGGTGACGGCGAGATGGACGAACCGGAATCGCTTGGCGCCATCTCGCTGGCCGCGCGCGAGCGACTCGACAACCTGGTGTTCGTGGTCAACTGCAACCTGCAGCGCCTCGACGGCCCGGTGCGCGGCAACGGCAAGATCATTCAAGAGCTGGAAGCGGTGTTCCGCGGCGCCGGCTGGAACGTCATCAAGGTGATCTGGGGCAGTTATTAGGACCCGCTGCTGGCGCGCGACAACCAGGGCCTGCTGCTCAAGCGCATGGAGGAATGCGTCGACGGCGACTATCAGGCCTACAAGGCCAAGGGCGGCGCCTACACCCGCGAGCATTTCTTCGGTAAGTATCCCGAACTTGCCGACCTGGTCGCCAACATGACCGACGAGGACATCTGGCGCCTCAATCGCGGCGGCCATGATCCGGTCAAGATCTTCAACGCCTATGCCGCCGCGATGCGCCATCAAGGTCAGCCGACGGTGATCCTGGCCAAGACCGTCAAGGGCTATGGTATGGGTGTCGCCGGCGAGGGCATGAACATCACCCACTCGCAGAAGAAGATGGGAGAGGCCCACCTCAAGGCCTTTCGCGACCGCTTCAATATTCCGATCTCCGACGAGCAGATCGGCGCTGCGCCCTTCTACAAGCCAGCGCCCGATAGCCCGGAGCTGCAGTATCTGCATGAACGCCGCGAGGCCCTCGGCGGCCCACTACCGGCGCGGTTCGATGACGCTCCAGCGCTCACAGTGCCCGCACTCGAGGCCTTCTCGCAGTTGCTCGAAGGCAGCGGCGAGCGCGAGATGTCGACCACCATGGCCATGGTGCGGCTGATGACGATGATCATCCGCGACAAGGCCATCGGCCAGTTCGTGGTCCCCATCGTCCCGGACGAGGCGCGCACCTTCGGCATGGAGGGCATGTTCCGTCAGCTCGGCATCTACTCGCACGTCGGCCAGCTCTACGAGCCGGTCGATTCCGACCAGGTGATGTACTACCGCGAGGAGACGAACGGCCAGATCCTGCAGGAGGGCATCAACGAGGCCGGCGCCCTGTCGTCCTGGATCGCCGCCGCCACCGCCTACGCCAACCACGGCCAGGCGATGATCCCGTTCTACATCTACTATTCGATGTTCGGCTTCCAGCGCGTCGGCGATCTGATCTGGGCCGCCGGCGATATGCAGGCGCGTGGCTTCCTGCTCGGCGGCACCGCCGGGCGCACCACGCTAGCCGGCGAAGGCCTGCAGCATCAGGACGGCCACAGCCATCTCGCTGCCGCGACCATCCCCAACTGCGTCAGCTACGACCCGGCCTTCGCCTACGAGCTAACCGTGATCGTGCAGGACGGGCTGCGCCGGATGTACGCCGAGAAGCAAAACTGCTTCTACTACATCACGGTGATGAACGAGAATTACCCGCAGCCGGCCATGCCCGAGGGCGTCGAGGACGGCATCCGGCGCGGCCTCTACCGACTGCCACCGGACGAGGAGGCCGAGACGGGCGCCGCTCAGGACGCGGCGGACTCGATACCGTGCGTGCAGCTACTTGGCAGCGGCACCATCCTGCGCGAGGTCCAAGCCGCCGCCAGGCTATTGGCGAAAGACTTCGGTGTCGCCGCCGATCTCTGGAGCGTGACCAGCTTCAACGAGCTGCGCCGCGATGGCATCGATTGCGAACGCTGGAACCTGCTCCACCCCGAAGAAACGCCACGCACCGCCTATGTGACCGAACAGCTCGCCGAGAGCGAAGGCCCCATCGTCGCCGCCACCGACTACATGCGCGCCTACGCCGATCAGATTCGGCCCTACCTGCCGCGCCGCTACAGCGTGCTCGGCACCGACGGTTTCGGCCGCAGCGACATGCGCAGCCAACTGCGCAAGTTCTTCGAGGTCAATCGCTGGTACATCGTCGTCGCCGCGCTCAAGGCGCTGGTCGATGAGGGCCGCATCCCCGCCTCGCACGTGCGCGAGGCGATCGAAAAGTATCGGATCGATCCAGACAAACCGAATCCGGTGACCCAATAGATGAGCAGTCAAGCACACAGACGCGTCGCTTCGCGCCAGCCCAAGGATTACGCACTGGTCTTGCTCAAGGGGCTAGCGATGGGGGCGGCGGATGTGGTTCCCGGCATTTCCGGAGGCACGATCGCGTTCATTACCGGTATTTACGAAGAATTGCTCGATAGCCTGAAGGCGATCAATCCGACCTCGGGGCGACAACTCTTTAGCCAAGGCCCGGTTGTTTTTTGGCGCGCAATCAATGGAAATTTTTTGCTTTCCTTGCTCCTCGGTATTGGCATCAGCATTTTTTCGCTCGCGCGATTGCTGACATTTTTACTTGAGCATCATGCGGTATTGCTTTGGGCGTTTTTCTTCGGGCTTATTTTGGCTTCGGCGATCTATGTTGCGCGGCGCATTTCGTGCTGGAGCATCGCCAACGCGGCGATTGGCATAGCCGGCGCCCTGTTCGCGTTCTGGATCACGCTTGTCACCCCGGCTGAAATGACACATGCGCTTTGGTTTGTCTTTCTTTCTGGTGCCATTGCGATTTGTGCAATGATTTTACCGGGTCTCTCGGGCAGCTTTATTTTGCTACTGCTGGGCCAGTACAGCTTTATACTGGGTGCGATCGGCGATTTGAATGTTGTGATTATCATGGTGTTTGGCGCCGGTGCAGTGATTGGGCTGCTCGCGTTTTCTCACCTGCTCTCATGGCTTCTTAACCGATTCCGCGATTTGACCATCGCGCTACTGACCGGGTTTATGATCGGCGCGCTCAATAAAGTGTGGCCTTGGAAAGAGGTCATCGATACCTATATCGACCGCCATGACGACGTCAAACGGCTGGTTGAAGCGAATGTACTACCAGGGCAATTTACTGGCGATCCGCAGTTACTCTGGGCGATGCTGTTAGCGAGTCTCGGTTTTACACTGATTTTCGCGTTCGAAGGTATTTCAACATGGCGTAAGCGCAAAAAAGGCGCGCTCGCTTCTCCCATTTAAGGGATGAACGCCGACTGCATAGTATGCGCAGGCGCATACCCGATGACCGTCATTCACCGCATCATTACTTAGGAGCAGACAACGGCGTGGCAACGATAGAAGATGTTCTGCTTCCCGACATCGGCGATTTCACCGATGTCGAGATTATCGAGATCCTCGTCGCTCCCGGCGATCGCATCGAGCCGGAACAGTCGCTGCTGACGCTAGAGAGCGACAAGGCGACCATGGAGATCCCCTCACCGCTGGGTGGCCAGGTCACCGAGATCAACGTCAAGGTGGGCGAGCGGGTTGGGCTCGGGCATCTGCTGCTGCGGGTGGATACCGATGCTGCCGAAAGTGGAAAGCCTTCGGTGAGTGACAGCGCATCGTCGAGCACCTCTGAAGCAGCCGAGTCTTCCGCAGCCGGCTCTGGCAATGGCGCCGTTGCTGCAACCCCAGCATCCGGCGCGCCGGACCGAACAGGCTCAACCGGGCATACCGGGGCAGCACCAGCCGCTGACACGCCCGCGAGTGCAGCGGAACAGATTGAGGTGCCAATGCCGGACATCGGCGATTTCGCCGACATCCCGGTGGTCGAGGTGCTGGTCAGTGTCGGCGACCAGATCGAGGTCGATCAATCCATCGTCACGCTCGAAAGCGAGAAGGCGACCATGGAGATCCCCTCGCCGGCCGCCGGGACCGTCGAAGCGGTCCATGTCCAGGCGGGCGATAAGGTCAATCAGGGGGATCGGCTGCTGACGCTCATGTCCGATGCGGCTCAGGCCAGCACTCGGACCCGCACCACCGAGCCCGAGCGCCCCCAGGACACCGCTGCAACGACACCGGAAAGCCGCGCGCCCGGCGAAGCCGAGCGCCGCAAGGCCCCGGTGCTGCCCCGACCTGCGGACATGCAGGCCATCGCCAGCGGCCGCACGGCGCATGCGAGCCCGGCCGTGCGACGCTTCGCGCGTGAACTCGGCGTCGATCTCGCCCAGGTCAAGGGCAGCGGCCGCAAGGAGCGCATCCTCAAGGACGATGTGCAGGGCTACGTCAAGAAGACCCTCTCCGCTGGTGGCCCTCCGGCTGCGGCCGGCGGCATGCCGTTCCAGCTCCCGACCGCGCCCGAGATCGATTTCAGCAAGTTCGGCGAGACCGAGACGCAGCCGCTCGCGCGCATCAAAAAGCTCAGCGGCACCCATCTGCACCGCGCCTGGCTGTCGGTGCCGCATGTCACCCAGTTCGACGAGGCCGACATCACCGAACTCGAAGCCTTCCGCAAGGGCCAGAAACAGGCCGCCGAGCAGGCCGGCGTCAAGCTCACCTTCATGCCCTTCCTGATGAAGGCCGTCGCCGGTGCGCTGGCGCAGATGCCAACCCTCAAGGCCTCGCTCTCGCCCGATGGCGACAACCTGATCCTCAAGTACTACACCCACATCGGCGTCGCCGTCGATACACCGAATGGGCTGGTGGTACCCGTCATCCGCGATGTCGACAAGAAGGGCCTATTCGAGATCGCCGGCGAGCTGATGGCGCTCAGCGCTAAAGCGCGCGAGGGCAAGCTGCTGCCGGGCGACATGCAAGGCGGCGTGTTCAGCATCTCCAGCCTCGGCGGCATTGGCGGCACCGCCTTCACGCCGATCGTCAACGCCCCCGAGGTCGCCATCCTCGGTGTCTCGCGCACCGAGACCAAGCCGGTCTGGAATGGCGAGCGCTTCGAGCCGCGGCTGATGCTGCCGCTGTCGCTGTCCTACGATCATCGCGTGGTCGATGGCGCCGAGGGCGTGCGTTTCACGACCTTGCTCGCCAGCCTACTTGCAGATATCCGCCGGCTGCTGTTGTAAAGTGCCCAATTCGACGTGGGCCAGGCGAGGCCTCTGTCAGTTGCTCAAACCGGTGAACTCATGATCAGTACCATTGAAGCCGTGATCGACGAAAACGGCGCTATCGAACTTGCCGAGCCAATCAAGCTCAACGGTAAGCATCGGGCGCTGGTCACGATCCTCGATGAACCCCCATCCGAACGCGATGAAACCCTCTGGCTATCAGAAGAAGCACTTCGACGAGATTGGCTGAGTCCCGAAGAAGACGAAGCCTGGGCGCATCTGAAGTGATCGACTACCGACCGGGTACTGTCGTACTCGTCCGCTTTCCATTTTCCGACCTATCTAGCACGAAGCGGCGCCCTGCGGTTGTTGTTGCTGATGCCGGCCGAGGCGATTGGATTTGCGCTCAAATTACTAGCAACCCGTATGCTGATCCAAATGCCGTCGAATTGAACGATAAACACTTCCGAACCGGCTCGCTCCAACGAGTCAGTTATGTGCGGCCAGCAAAGCTGTTTACTGCTTATCATCACATCTTCGAACGTATTTTGGCCGAACTGGGTCAACTACCCCGGCCTAAAGGCCGGAGCTTGTGAAAGCAAGCTCGGTTGACCAGGGCAAGCGGTGAAAACCCGCTCCGTGCATCACAGGTCGTTAAGACCCACTCCGGGATGCTTCCTCAGTCCCGGACCCTGGAAGATCAGGATCATGCGGGCGAAAGGTAAAACGCCGAAGGTTTTGATC
>PWTO01000266.1 GCA_003562815.1 Chromatiaceae bacterium
CTAATGCAGGTCATATCGACGGTTCGATTTCACTGTGTTTCAGAGAACGCCATCAACTTGCAAATTTCTCTACTTTCTCTGTTTCCATCGCTTATGATTTCTGGGTCAAAAGTACGGGGAAATCTAATTTTCGGAATGAATTGGCTAAGCTTCTTCCAGTCAATGAGTTATCAGGTAGTGCTGTTGTGCGATGGTTAGCGCTGACCTGCCTCACCACCCACTACGCCGACCTCTGGCAATCCTGCTTCCAACCCGAATTCCGCGAGCAACGCTGGTCCACCAATTCACCACTGCTCGCTAGTGCCGCACCCGGAGACCAGACCGCAGATGCGACACGGCCATCAGCCCAAGACGAGCCGGGCCGAGCGCCGGCAACGGCAACCGAGACGCAGCCGATCAGCTCGGTCACAGCGGCTGAGGCTTCCGCAGCGGCCGAGAGCAACAGCCCTGCCTGTCCTCCGTGCCTCCCTGGTGAAACCAACTTCTTCACCCACCTCACCCCACACTGGCAACGCCACTGCGCCCTGCGTGCCGACTACGCCCGCCGCCAAGCCCTGCTCGAAATCGATGTCCTGGTCGCCCAAGCCCTCGGCCTGACCCTCGACGAGCTGCTGACGATCTACCGCGTCCAATTCCCGGTGATGCGCCAGTACGAGGCCGACACCTGGTACGACCAGAGCGGGCGCATCGTCTTCACCCCGAGCAAGGGCCTGGTCGGCGTTGGCCTGCCGCGCGCCGCCCGCAAGGCCGATCTGAACGCCGGCATCCGCTACGGCGTCCAGGCGCCGGACCCTCGCGAGCAGGGCATCGCGCTGGGCTGGGAGGACATCCGCGCGCTGCCCGCCGGCGCCATCGTCACCAAGACCTTTCCGGACGACACCTTGCCCGGCGGCCCGGTCGAGCGGACGATCCGCTACCAAGCCCCCTTCGTCCGCCCCGATCGCGAGCAGGACTATCGCACCGCCTGGGCGTTTTTCGAGCAGGATCAGGCCAAGGACAACGCGGTATGAAATCCCCTGTCTACTCAGGACCACGCCGCCCTGCCGACCTTGATCCGGTCACCCGGTTTGCATTGGTGTCCTTTAAAAGGTTACTGGCAACCCGGTATGGCGAGCACCTGAAATCGCTTTATCTATTCGGTTCTCGGGCTCGCGGGGAGCAGCGTCCAGATAGCGATGCGGATGTGGCCGTGTTCCTTGATCAGGTGACCGATCCCATCGGAGAGCAGTTCGACCTCATCGACGTAGGCTATGACATCTTGCTCGACACCGGCGTGAACATCCAGCCCTGGGTCTTTAATGAGGCGAGCCTGGCAGATCCGGAGCATTACCCAGCAGCACATCTTGTCAAAACGATTCGACAGGAGGGTGTGCGACTGTGATTGCGCGGCTCCTATGCAAATCCAGGCAAGCGCTGAGCACCGCAGCCCGCGACTTCGGTCATGGCGACATGGATGCCGCAGTCAACCGCTGCTATTACGCCGTTTACTATGCCGCTTGGGCCATGTTTGCCTCGCGCGGTCTCGAGAAACCCAAGACCCATAGCGGCCTGATCGCCGAGTTCAGCAGGCAGTTCGTCAAAGATGGCCCTGTCGATCGGACATTTGGCGCGACTCTTGGAAAGCTCGAAAGCCTGCGCTCCTACGCGGATTACACGCTGGAGCCGACACCGCGGGAAAAGGCCGAGCAGGCGCTCGAAGCAGCGAGAACCTTCGTCGCAACGATCGAGGCCGAAGTCAAACGCGCAAGGTCCCATCCGGACAATGCTCAATGATCTCCCAGGGTTCGTAACTGATGCTTGAAATCTTCGCTGATCTACCTTAATATGTTGTTATGGAACGCAAGCTAGTGAAGATTGGCGAAGCCGCTGCACTGATCGGCTCGACTCCCGCAACCCTGCGAAAGTGGGAGTCTACCGGGGAGCTTCTCCCGGCCCGCAAAACGAAAGGCGGGACACGCTACTACGCGGTCGCCGATCTGCTTGCACTGGGAGACGCGGATGCCCCGACGATCTGTTACGCGCGTGTGTCGAGTCACGACCAAAAGTCGGATCTTGATCGTCAGCACGAGATGCTCGAAGCCTACTGCGCTGCGAAGGGTTGGCGTACCGAAGTCATTCGAGACCTCGGGTCGGGCATGAACTACCGGAAGAAAGGGCTACAGAAGCTGTTGGAGATGATTCTTCGGCGTCAAATGCGGCGCCTGGTGTTGACACATAAAGATAGGTTACTCAGGTTCGGGTCCGAGCTAGTCTTTGCACTCTGCGAAATACAAGGCATCGAAATCGTCATCATCCACAAGGGCGAGCCGCCGAGTTTCGAGGAAGAACTGGCGCAAGACGTTCTGGAAATCATCACGGTCTTCAGCGCGAGGCTATACGGCAGCCGGTCCAGGAAACATAGGAAACTGCTGGCTGACCTTCAATCGGCGGGTGACGCCATAGCCGAGGAACTTGGAGTCTACGATGCTGCTCGCCCACAAGATTGAACTGCGTCCGACAGCAGACCAAGCGGACTATCTGGCCCGCGCTTGTGGGTCTCGCCGTCATTGCTACAACAAGCTCCTTGAGCACTTCAGCCAGAAGGATGTGAAGTGGTCGAAGGCTGCTGCTTATCAGCACTACATCAACATCATCCGCCCGGCGTTCCCCTGGTATAACGAGGTGTCTAGCCGCGTCACGCGAAACGCCATTGATGATCTGGATAACGCCTTCAAGCATTTCTTTCGGCGTATTCGCGAGAACAAGCCAGCAAACCCAAAAGCCAAGACGTTTCGAGAGAAGTTCGGCTTTCCAACGTTCAAGAAGAAAGGCATCGGAGACAGCTTCGCCTTGCGCGAAAAGCCGAAGTTCGATGTTGAAGGCCGTGAACTGCGCATCGAGAAGCTCAAGACCAAGATCAAAATGCGCCAACCGTTGCGGTTCACGGGGACCCTGAACCAGGTCACGATCAGCCAGCGTGCCGGTAAGTTCTACGCATCCATCCTCGTCAATACCGAAGATTACAACCCCCACGCGCCCGAGAAAGATGCTGTCGGCGTGGACTTCGGCATCAAGTCTCTCGCGGTGTTCTCGGATGGAACCGAGACTCCCGCCAACGACGCCTTGAAACGGAACCTCAAGGCCCTGAAGCGCAAGCAGCGCAGATTGTCGCGCAAGCAGAAAGGCAGCAACCGTCGAGCGAGAGCCAAGCTCGCGGTTGCCAAACTGCACAAGCGCATCGGCGATCAGCGCCAAGCGGTGCTCCACGAGCTGTCGGACCGACTGACCCGAGACTACAAGGTCATCTGTCTGGAAGACCTGAACGTCAAAGGTATGGTCAAGAACGGCAAGCTCGCCCGCCCGATCAGCGATGCCGGATTCGGAATGCTCCGGCGGATGATCGAATACAAGGCCGAACTGCGAGGCGTCGAAGTGGCATTCATCGACCGCTTTGAACCAAGCAGCAAGACCTGCTCCGAATGCGGTCAGATTCATGATATGCCGCTCGACAAGCGCACCATGGAGTGCGATTGCGGCAACGTCATGGACCGCGACATGAACGCTGCCAGAAACATACTGGCTCGTGGTCTGGATACGCTCAGGCCGGACCTTAAACGCACGCAAGAGTCGAGTCAGACTGTTTCGGCAGCATCGGTGTTGACGGCGTGAACATGCGAGAGATAAGCGTAGATTGTGCTGATTATCTCAAGCATTTATGAGCGGCC
>PWTO01000039.1 GCA_003562815.1 Chromatiaceae bacterium
AGGTCTCGGGGCTGACGCAAACGCTGGCCGAGAACGTCGTGCGCTTTCGCGAGGAGCAGGGCGCCTTTCGCAATCGCGCGCAGTTGAAGAAGGTGCCGCGCCTGGGCGAGAAGACCTTTCAGCAGTGCGCGGGCTTCTTGCGCATCAACGATGGCGACGAGCCGCTGGATGGCTCGGCAGTGCATCCGGAGGCCTATCCGGTGGTGCGACGGATGCTCAAGGAGGTCGGGCGGGATATTCGGGCCTTGATCGGCGATCGCGCGGCCTTGAGTGGGCTGCAGCCGGCGCGCTTCGCCGATGAGCGCTTCGGCGAGCCGACGGTGCGCGACATCATCGCCGAGTTGGAGAAGCCGGGGCGCGATCCGCGCCCGGAGTTCAAGGCGGCGAGCTTCATGGAGGGGGTCGAGACGCTGTCTGATCTGAAGCCGGGAATGGTGCTGGAGGGCACGGTGACCAATGTGACCAACTTCGGCGCCTTCGTCGATGTCGGCGTGCATCAGGATGGGCTGGTACATATCTCGCGCTTGGCGGATCGCTTCGTGCGCGATCCTTATGAGGTGGTCAGCACCGGGCAGTTGGTGAAGGTCAAGGTGCTGGAGGTGGATCTGCCGCGCAAGCGGGTGTCGCTGAGTATGCGGCTGGACGATGCCCCGGAGGGAGAAGATCGGGGCGGTGCTGGGCGTGCTGATGCTGGTGGCTCGGGCTCGAAACCGAAGTCCGGCAGTGAGACGCCAGCGGTGGCTGATAGGGCGATGGCGGAGGCCTTTGCCAAGGCGCGTCGAAGGTGATTGGTGCATCGAATGGCCCCGCCGCTTTGATGGTGTCATTCGTGCGTTCTGTACAATGCAAAAAAAGCAAGGTTCGACCATGGCTTTAGTGGATTGGGACGATACCCTGCGCATCGATATCGAAGAGATCGACGACGAGCACAAAAGACTCATTGAGTTGCTCAATGCAATCGATCAGGCGATGCGCGAGGGGAGGGGCAGACAGTTGGTCGATCAGATCATCGATCGCTTGATCGAGTATGCCAAGACGCACTTTCTCACCGAAGAGCGCTACTTCGAACAGTACGGCTACCCAGACGCCGAAGCGCATAAATACGAGCACGCGTTCTTCATCGTCAAAGTCTTCAAGTTCAAGCGCGAGTTTGACCAAGGCAAACTCATGCTGTCGGTCGAAATTCTTGATTTTCTGATGGAGTGGCTGCGCAGGCATATCAAGGGGTCGGATCAGCGCTACAGCGAGTTCTTTCGCCGTCAGGGGCGCGCTTAAAGGGCGCAGACAGTGGGTCGACGCCAAGCGGCTGGTCGGTCTTAGCCTTGATCGCTCGCGGAGCAGGGGCCGCGAAACTGCTCCGGCACATTGGTAGGGCAAGCGCCGCAATCCTCGTTACCGGGCACTGCGAAATCGATCTTGCGTGGATAGGGCAGATCGAGCCCGTCCATCAGGGCGACGAAGTCGTCTTTTGAGCGGCCCTGATTCAATCGCGGATTGCGTGCTTTCTCTTGGGCGATGGTGGAGACAAAGCGCTGCTCGTAATCGTGGCCGGGATAGACGAGGGTCTCGTCCGGAAGCGAGAACAGCTTGTTGTGGATGCTGTGGTAGAGCGTGGCGGCATCGCCGGATTGAAAGTCGGTGCGGCCACAGGCCTCGATCAGCAGCGCATCGCCGGTGAACAGGAGCTTTTGCACCGGAGTATCGATCAGGTAGGCGTGATGATGGTCGGTGTGGCCAGGGGTGAACAGCGGATGCAGGCTCACCGAGCCGACCACGAAGGGCTCGCCTTCCTGGACGCCGAGGTCGGCGCAGGGCAGGTCGAGCATCTTTGGATAGGCAGTCTGGCAGCCCACGCGTTGCTTGATGCGTCGCGCACCGGTGAGGTGATCGGCATGCACATGGGTGTCGAGCGTCGCCATCAGCGTTAGCCCGAGATCCTTGAGCACCTGCAAATCACGCTCGACGGTATCGAGTACCGGGTCGATCAGGATCGCCTGGTGGGTCTGCTCGCAGCCGATCAGATAGGTGTAGGTGGACGAGTCCGACTCAAAGAGCTGCTTGAAAATCATTTGAAAACCCTTTTGTGATGCGCCGATCTTCATCGGTATGCGCGCAAAAACTCGAGCCTTGAGTGTGACGCTTGCGGCCTGTTCAGGCAACCCGAGCCTCATGCGTCCTTCAACCGGTACTCCACGACCGACGCAGAAACGGCTCACGGCTCGGAGACGTTGGCATTGGCTCAGCGATTGCAAGCAGTCTGATCGCTACCCCCGTCAATCGCTGATCCCGGAGGACCGATGCTTCTGAAGCACGCATCAACCGAAAAGCTCATGCAGGTCGTTGAGCTGCAAGATCTGATGAATCCGCTGCGTGAGCAGGTCCTGGTGCGCCTGCACTACGGCGAGGAAGCGCAGGACCCGGAAACGATCGATAAGCAGGATCTGCTGTTCCCATCCGGCGAAGGGCTGCCGCGCGCATGGACCGATCCGCACTACCGGGACGAGGAGGTCGAGGCGGCGCACTTTGACCGCGGCTTATGAACCATCATCGGGGGTTTTGCACCAGCCGCAGTATCGAGGGCTCAGGCTCTCCGGTGAATGCGTCAGCGCGTGAATCAGAGTAAAGAGGAGACAAACCATGGCAGACACGCAAACAGTTATCGACAATGTTGACACGTCAAGCCCGCGGCAAGCCGACCGCAAGATCGAGCTTGAAGACTGGAGCCCAGAGGAGGGGCGCCGCACCGCCGAGTCGCTCGGCATCGAGATGAGCGACGAGCATTGGCAGGTGATCGAGACGCTACGCGCTTACCATCTCGAACATGGCATGCCGGAGAGCGGACGGGAACTCTCCGATCGACTCCACGCGGAATTCGCCGAGCAGGGCGGGCGCCGTCCACATCGACTATTGGAGTGTCATCATGAGTGAAATGACTTCAGACTATCGGACGCCTTTGCCGGCCGACGCCGTTGACCGCGACCTGTTACGGGAACAACTGCATCATGTTTCCTGGGGCGCCATATTTTTCGGTTTGATCATTGCCCTTGGCTTTCAGATTCTGCTGGGGCTGCTGGGAGTCGCGATCGGATTCAACGCCTTCGATCCCCATGACCCAAGCGGCGCTGACGCGTGGGGAATCGGCACCTCCCTGTACGTGGTTGCGGTGCAGCTTATCTCCCTCTTCCTGGGTGGATATATTGCCTCCCAAATGAGTCCGGCACGCACTGGCCAAAGCGCGATGCTGCACGGCGCCTCGATCTGGGCGCTTGCGACCATCCTGATGGTCTGGCTTGGCACCACGACGGCGGGGATGGTGGTCAGCGGTGTCAGTAGCGCTGTAGCGAGTATCGGGAATGTCGCCGGCCAGGCGATCCAAGCGGCGATACCGGAGGATTTCAGCATGAGTCTGCCGGATATCGAGTTCCATGATCTGCCCGACCCCGTGCAAGAGACGTTGCGTCAAAATGGAATCACCCCCGACAATCTACAGCAGGAAGTGTACGCTGCTTATCGACAAGTCGTGACGGAGCGGGAGCAACGGCAGGTTGTCCAGGAACTGCAACAGGCCGCAACGCGCATTCTTCAGAATCCGATGAATACGCCGGAAGAAATTGAAAAAGTCATTGATGACATCTTCGGCCAAGGCGGCATCTTGACTCAGCAGAACCTGGAGGATCTCGAACGGACCCTACAGAATCGCTTGAATCTGTCTGACCAGGAGGTTCGCGAAATCACGAATCAGATACAACAGACGGTCGAGGAAGTCCGGCGGACGGCCCAACAGGCGATTGAAACCGCCCAACGGGAAGCCATCGACGCGGCCGATAGGGCAAGCAGTCAAATCGCCTCGATCGCGTTGTGGACGTTCCTCGCCAGTCTGGTGGGCCTGATCGCGGCCGTTCTCGGAGGCAAGGTCGGGGAAATACACCACGTCCGCCGCCTCTGATCGATTCGGGCGCACTCGTCGGACCGGCTGAACCATCGGCCGGCTCCGGCGGTTGACGGCTGCGTGACTCGCCCAATGCTCGGTCAGTGAACGCAGAAAGAGCGTGATCACGTCCGACCACCCTCTCGGCTTCGAGATCGGCTTGAGGCGGAACTCGTCATCGAGAATGTGTAAATCCGGCTTTTCCGGGATGAGGAAGAGCGGCTACGGCCTCGCAGCCACCAGAACAAGTGCCGGTTTTCCACCGGCGGGGCCCTGAGGCTCTGCTCGGTAAGGAGCCTGGTAACGGACACCTTTCGGTGTCGCTCCCCTCGCCAATGTGGGCAACCGGCTCCCGCCTGACGGCGGCGATCAGAACCTTCGACGCTTGACCTTTCGTCAGCATGATCCCGGCCTTTCAGCGCGGCGGACTGAGGAAGCATCCGCCGGTGAGTCTTAACGACCTGTTGCACACGTCGCCCCTTTCGGCGTCCCGGTCAGGCGGGCTGAGGCTGGTCAACCAAGCGCTTTCAAGCTCCGCCCTTCAGGGCGGGGTAGTTGACTATGTCCTGCATGTCGTAACCGTCGAGCGTGCGCACACGAACGGCGAGATGCCCGCCATCCCAGCGCAGTTCGTTGAAGCTCGGCGGGGTTGAGCGCAGGCGCTGCGATAAGGTGCCGGCACCGATCATGCGCACCGGCCCCTGCGCGGTCTCCTGCGTGAGGTCGAATGCGTCATGCACGTGGCCCGAGAGCACGGCGAGGACGTGACGTTTGGCCAGCGCCGTCAAGGCCTTCTGGCCGTTTCTGGTCAACGCGGTGCCCTGCGTGCCCACCTCTTGCAGGGGATGATGCGCGGCCACCAGCGCGCGCGTCCCCTCGGGCAGCGCATCGAGTGTCCTCAGGCAGTGCTCCAGCGCCGTATCGCTCACCCAGCCTTTCGACCAATTCAGGCGCGGTTGCCAGCGGGTCGCCGTCTTCAGCGGCACGATGGCAAGCCCGGGCAAGTTGATGTCCACCTCCACCTTGTCCGCGATGGCGCGTATCCGCTTGTAAGGGTCGAAGAAGCGCTCGGCCAGGTTGAAATACGGCAAGTCGTGATTGCCCACCTCGACCGTGACCGGGGCCTCCAGCGAGCCAATCCAGGCGCAGGCCGCGTCGAATTCATGCTGTCTGGCGCGCATCGTCAGATCGCCCGTGATCGCCACGGCATCGGGACGCTTGTCGGCAATTGCTTGCTTCGCCCAGTCGAGCGCGCGCTCGTCCTCGAGCCCGAAATGGATGTCGCTGAGATGGAAGAAGAGGTAAGAATCACTCATGCCGAACGCCTTGGATTTTGATACCTGCTGTGCGCTAATGGACCTTCCCTGTTTCCCCATTCCCGGATGTGTCGCAGCACCCCTTCCGGGCACCGCAGGTTCTTCATGGATAACAATGCTGTTGCGCCGCCGAACGTCGCCGTCGTCGGCATCGGAACGTCGGCGGGTGGTCTCGCGATCCTAAAGCGGTTCTTCGCCTGCACCTCGGCTGATAGCGGCCTGGCCTATGTGGTGATCATGCATCTAGCGCCCGACCACACGAGCATTCTAGCGGATCTGCTCCAGTCGCATGTGCCGATGCCCGTGCAGCAGGTCACCGAGGATCTCGTGATCGAGGCCAACCAGGTCTATGTGATCCCACCGGGGCGCAATCTGTCGACCATCGACAGCCACCTGCGTCTGTCTCGGCTCGAAGCGCGCCGCGCTGAGCGCGCACCGATCGATCACTTTTTCGATACCCTCTCGCAGACCTACCGCGAGCACTGCGTGGCTGTGGTGTTGTCCGGCACTGGCTCAGACGGCAGCATCGGCATCAGCATGGTCAAGGAGCGCGGCGGTCTGACCATTGCCCAAGAGCCGAGCGAGGCCGAATTCGAGGGCATGCCGCGCAGCGCCATTGCCACCGGGCTCGTCGATTTGGTGCTGCCAGTGCCGGAGATGCCGGAGCAGATCCTGCGCTTCATCCGCACCACGCCGACGGTCGAAGTCGACGACGAGCTGACCCAGCATGCCGAGCGCGAGCGCGAGATCCTGCAGCACATCTTTGCCCAAGTCCGTGCCCGCACCGGCCAGGACTTCTCGCGCTACAAGCCCTCGACCGTGCTCAGGCGTATCCGCCGCCGCATGCAGCTCAATCACACCGAAGATCTGCCCAGCTACCTGGCGCGACTGCGGCAATACCCCGCCGAGGTGTTGCAGCTCGCCGAGGATCTGCTGATCACGGTGACCCAATTCTTCCGTGACGCGGCGATCTACGCACATATCGAGGAACACGTCATCCCGCAGTTGTTCGAGGGCAAAGCCCCCGGCGACAACATCCGCGTCTGGTCCGTCGGCTGTGCCACCGGCGAGGAGCCCTACAGTCTGGCCATGCTGTTGCTGGAGTACGCAGACCGCCTCGACGTACCGCCGACCTTGGAAGTCTTCGCCAGCGACGTGCACGAAGGCGCCCTTGCGCGCGCGCGCGAGGGCCTGTATCCGGACGCAATCGAGGGCTATATGCCGCAGTCGCGTCTGCGGCGCTTCTTTAGCAAGGAGGAGGGCAACTACCGCATCAGCGGCGAGTTGCGCGAGCCGCTGATCTTTGCCAACCATAACCTGCTGAAGGACCCGCCTTTCTCGCGCCAAGATCTGATCGTCTGCCGCAACCTGTTGATCTATATGCAGCAGGAGACGCAGCAAAAGCTCATCGAACTGTTCCATTACGCCCTCAACCCCGGCGGTCTGCTCTGGCTGGGCTCGGCCGAGACCCTCAGCCGCGCCGGCCTGTTCGAGCCCGAGAGCAAACGCAACCGGATCTATCGGCGCCGCGACGTGCCGCGTGCGGAACTCGCACTGCCGGTGTTCGCGCGCCCGCAGCGGACCCCGATGCTGACCGGCAACCGGCGCGCGCCGCCCGACGCACCGGTCAGTTACGGCGGGCTGCATCAGCGCATGGTGGAGCGCTTTGCGCTGCCGAGCATTCTGGTCGATCAGGATCTGCGCCTGGCGCACACCTCGGAACATGCCGGGCGCTATCTGCGGGTGCCGGGCGGTGAGCTATCGCCACATGTCTTAAAGCTGGTGCGCGCCGAGCTGGGCGTGGAGCTACAGTCAGCGCTGCAGCGCGCCAACGACAGCGGCGAGCCGCAGCGCACAGCGCCGATCCCGCTGACCCTGGAGGGCGAGCCGCGCTTGGTGGTCGTGCATGTGCGCCCGTCACCGAACGACACGCTCGGCGGTCTCCACCTGGTGATCTTCGACGAGATGCCCCCGGCGCAGGTGCTCGACGTACCGGCCTCGATCCTGCCGAATAGCGACAGCGAGGCGTTGGCGCACGCCCAGAAACGCTTACGCGACTTCACCGTGCAGTACGAAGCCTCGCGCGAGGAGATGAGGTCGGCCAACGAGCAGTTGCAATCCGCCAACGAAGAACTGCGCTCGACGATGGAGGAGCTTGAGACCAGCAAGGAGGAGCTGCAGTCGATGAACGAAGAGCTGCACACAGTCAACCAGGAGAACCGGCACAAGGTCGCCGAGCTGAGCCAGTTGACCTCGGATCTGAACAACCTGATGGCGGCCTCCGAGATCGCCACCCTGTTCCTCGACCGCGACCTGCGCATCGTGCGCGTGACGCCGCGCGCCAACGAGCTGTTCAACATCCTGCCGCGCGACAGCGGCCGGCCGCTGACCGACCTGCACCGCCTCGTCGCCTACGAGCAGTTGGAAGAGGATGCCCGCACCGTCTTGGACAAGCTGGTGCCGGTGCAGCGCGAGGTGCAGGGTCAGCACGGCGCCTGGTTTTTGACCCGGGTACTTCCGTACCGCTCCACCAGCGACCAGATCCAGGGCGTCGTTATCACGCTGGTGGACATCACCGAGCACAAGCATGCCGAACTCGCGCTGCGCGACAGCGAGGCGCGCTTTCGGGCGCTGGTCGATGCCTCGTCGCAGATCGTCTGGACCGCCGATGCGGCGGGGCAGGTCATCGATGAGTCGCCGTCCTGGCGCGCCTTCACCGGCCAGAGCGAGGCGTCTCGCCACAACGATGGCTGGTTTGAGGTCGTGCATCCCGATGAACGGGCGTTCGCACGCGCGACCTGGCAGCGCTGCATCCAGGAGCAGGAGCCGATGGACGCCGAGTTTCGTCTGCAGCATGTCAGCGGCGACTGGCGCTGGACCCAAGCCCGCGCCGTGCCGCTACGAGACCCCGACGGTCATGTGCGTGGCTGGGTAGGGATGAACGCCGACATCACTGCGCGCAAGACAGCGGAGGCAAAACTGCTCGCCGAGGATCGCCTCAAGGACGAATTTCTGGCCACGCTCGGCCACGAACTGCGCAATCCGCTCGCGCCGATTCGCACCGCCACCGACCTGTTCAGACAGCGATTGCCGAAGGACGCCGAGTTCCAGCGGCTATGCCGCATTCAAGAGCGCCAGCTCGCGCACCTGAGCCGGCTGGTGGATGACCTGCTGGATGTGGCCCGGATCAAATCGGGCCGCATCCATCTGCAGCTCGAACCCCTCGATCTGCGCACCTCGGCGACTGCCGCGATCGACAATACGCGCGCCGCGATCGAGGCACAGGGCCAGGTGCTGAGGCTGCAACAGAGTCCGGATCCGCTGCCGGTACAGGGTGACCCGGTGCGCTTGGTTCAAGCCGCCACCAATCTGCTGCACAATGCCTGTAAGTACACCCCGGAGGGCGGTCAGATCGATGTGCAGACCCGACTCGCCGACGGCCAGGCCGAGGTCCGGGTGCACGACTCCGGCATCGGCATCGCACCCCAGATGCTGGATCAGGTCTTCGACCTCTTCATCCAGGGGTCGAATGCGAACGAGGCGATCAACAGCGGTCTCGGCCTGGGGCTGACGTTGGTGCGCCGGATCATGGCGCTGCATGCGGGCACCGTCGAGGTCCACAGCGAGGGGCTGGGCCAGGGCAGCGAGTTCATCCTGCGCCTGCCGCTGTCGGCCGACGCCGAGGCGGCGCTGGCTGATGCCAGCGTTGCAGACCGCAACGACGCCGAGCAGGCGCGCACCGCCGCCGAAGGGACGGCGACCGACGACGCTGCAGCGACGCCGGGCGAGCGCAGCGGCCTGGCCCGGCGCATCCTGATCGTCGACGACAACCCGGACATCCTGACCAGCCTGGCGATGGTCCTGACGAGCGTCGGCCACGAGGTTCAAGAGGCGGCCACCGGGGCCGAGGCGCTGGCGTTGGCCAGCACCTTCGCGCCCGAGGCCGTGGTGCTCGATATCGGCCTGCCGGACATGGATGGCCATGCCGTCGCGCGGGCGCTGCGCGAGCAGCCGGGCATGGCGCAGACGGTACTGATCGCGGTGACCGGCTACGGCCAGCCGAGCGACCGCGAGCGCGCCTATGCTGCAGGCTTTGACCACCACTTAGCCAAGCCCGCGCGGACCCGGGAGCTGCTGGCAGTGCTGGACAAGCGACGACTGGAGCGCTAGCGCGGCGGCCTATTCGGACCAGGAGCGGGCCGCATTGGCGTGGGTGACGCAGCAGTTGCGCCCGGCGTGCTTGGCCGCGTACAGGGCATCGTCGGCCATGCAGATACAGGTGTCGAAGGACTGTTCGCCGGCGTCGGCCATGATGCCGAAGCTGAGCGTGAGCCGCAGCGTCTGGCCGCCACAGGAGAACGCGGTCGCGGCCACCGCCGCGCGCAGCTCTTCGGCGAGCACCGCAGCGCCTTTGGCATCGGTGGCCGGGAGCAGCAACAGGAACTCCTCGCCCCCCCAGCGGCAGACCTTTTCGCTGCGGCGCATGCGCTCCTTGAGGATGGACGCGACACTGGCGAGCACGGCGTCGCCGCAGCGATGGCCATGGTTGTCGTTGACCGGCTTGAAGTGGTCGATGTCTGCGAGCACGAGCGCATAGATCAAGCCCGTGCGCAGCGCGCGGCTGCGTTCCGATTCGAGCTGCTCGAGCATGGCGCGGCGGTTGAGCAAGCCGGTGAGGGGATCGACGCGGGTCAACGACTCGAGGTGTTCGCGATACTTTTTCAAGCGCAGATGGGTCTGCACCCGCGCGATCAGCTCTTCCGGGAAGAACGGACGGGCGATGAAATCGACCCCGCCGGCGGCGAACCCCTTGCCGATGCTGTTGGCGTCTTTGTAGATCGAGGTCACGAAGATGACCGGGATATCGGCCGTGTCGGGGTCGCCTTGGAGCCGCTCGCAGAGCGTGAAACCGTCGTCTCCCGGCAGCCGGATATCGAGCAGGATCAGGTCGGGCTTGGCCTGTTGCAGCCGCGCGAACAGCTGCTCGCTATCCTGGGCGAGATCGATGCGAAAGCCGGCGTTACGCAGGGTCGTCTCGAGGGCGATGAGGTTGGACTGCTCGTCGTCGACCACCAGGAGACGGCTGCCCGCCACCTCGACGTCAGCCTGGGCGACGCGCATCGGACCCTTGGCAACGGGAGGCTCATCGGCGCCCGGCTGACCCCTAGCGCCTCGGGATCTGTCGTATTCGTCGATCGGAGTGGGCTTGTGGCCGAGGGCGAGATCGACCATGACGCCGAGCCGCCACCGGCCATGTGCCTGCTCGACCGGCGCGCCAGACATCCGCGAGAGACGCGGGTGGAGTTCCAGCAGCCAGAGGTGATCGCTGGCCTTGTCGTATAAGCATTCGATGGTGAACGGTGCATGGTTGAGCCCGATCCGCGCCAGCACCTTGCGTGCGATGTCGCGCATTTGGCGCTCAATCTCCAGCGTCAGCGAGGACTTCGGCGCGTGCTCCGCGTCGCTGAGGATCTGGCCGTACACCTCGCCATCGTGGATATAGCCTTCCAGTGTGTGGCGCACGCCGCTGACCATGGCTTCGGCAACGAAGCTTTCCCGGGCCTCGGCGATCGATGCGGGCACCTCGACGTTGTTCAGCATCCAACGCAAGGGTTCGCTCAAGAGCGCTTCCGCGCGCGGGATGGTGGCGAGCGCGGCGCCCAGGTCCGGCAAGCGATGGATCGGAAAGCAGCGATCGGTGCGGAACGACTCGAACGGCTTGACCCAGTAAGGCGGCGCTAACCGGATCTGCTCGGAGAGGTTGTCATCCAGCGGATCGAAGGCCTGAAAGCGCGGAACCTGAGCACAGACCGCCGCCGCCTGCTCGCGCCGGCTCCAATAGCGATGCTCGCATGTCAGCACGGCCTCCAGCGCGGGTGAGGGGAGATCGAAGCGTGCCGCGAGGATCGCCACCAGCACCGATCCGGGAAAATCGCACACGCTGGCGATGCCATCGACGCTGCCTTTGAAGCCGGCGAGGGTATCGACCGCGTCGTGGATCAGCTCCGGCATGTCGCAGCGTGCGGGGTCACGGATGGCATCGATCCCGAGCAGCGGATGGAACGCGCAGCGTTCTGCTTGCGGCAGCTGCTGGAGCTGCTCGAGCCTGAGGTCGTCCAGGCCGATGACGAACAGGTTCTGCTTTCGCATCATGTCCCTTCCAGTGGCCATAGGATTGGGATGATCCGTTCGGTGGCAAAAAAACCGAATCCCAGAATAAGCAATAACCAGGCCAGAGCCGGCCGAGCCCCCTCTTCCGAGATCACGCCGTTGCCGCCAGCCTGGCCGACCGTCCTGTTGTCTGTCGTGGCGGCTGACCAGCGGCGGGGCAAACCCCCCGTCACTGGTGGATATAGGCAATCGCTGCGGGGAAATGGGTGCGGTCAGGCCCGGCGGCAGGTAAAGCGACGATGGGCATCAAGATTGCAAGGCTTAGAGGCCCCGCCAGGGCTAATGCTAAACCTCTAAACGGAAACTGAACGGCAATGAGGCTTTGTTCAAGAGATTTTTGGAGAGCAACATGAATTACACAGAACGCGATACCTATGGCATGTACAAGGGCGAAGACCATTCCGGAAACGGTGAGGAAAACGGCGCGGGAAACGGCGCCTGGCGCGGTCCCAAGCTGATGGGCGCGCATACCCTTGTGGGCAACGACGTCTATAACCAAAGCGACGAAAATCTAGGGGAGATCAAAGAGATCATGCTGGACATGCGCACCGGCGAGGTCGCTTATGCGGTCCTGTCCTTCGGTGGTTTTTTCGGTATGGGAGAGAAACTCTTCGCTGTGCCTTGGAGCGCCTTGACACTCGATATCGAGCACAAGCGTTTCGTGCTGAATGTGAACAAGGAACGCCTGGAATGCGCGCCGGGGTTTGAACAGGATCAGTGGCCTGATATGGCTGATCCAGCGTGGCAGAAGGACATCCATGCCTATTACGGCTCGGAACCCGCTCGGGAAGTACGGCCTTTTTAACGTGAGTTTGCCACATCACCCAACACCTCCAGGAATCCGAACAATGAGCAAGAAAAAGGCAAAGAGCTATTCGCCGAAACCGGCGCCGCCGGTGGGCGCCGGCGGTGAGCTGCATCAGCCGGCGCAGGGCGATCACCCACTTCGATCATGAGCGCATCCCTGAGCGCATCGTCCATGCGCGCGGCACGGCGGCTCACGGCTTTTTCGAGTTAACCGAGTCGCTCGAAGCCTATACGACGGCCCAGATCCTGACCGAAGTCGGGACGAAAACACCGCTGTTCGCCCGCCTCTCGAATGTCGCCGGCGGCGCTGGGTCGGTGGATACACCGCGCGACGTGCGCGGCTTCGCGATCAAGTTTTACACCCAGCAAGGCAATTGGGATCTGGTCGGCAACAACATCCCGGTGTTCTTCATCCAGGATGCGATCAAGTTTCCAGACCTGGTCCATGCCCTCAAAATGGAACCCGATCGCGCCTTTCCGCAAGCCTCGACCGCGCACGATACCTTCTGGGACTACATCTCCTTGACCCCCGAAGCCATGCACATGGTGATGTGGATCATGTCCGATCGCACGCTGCCGCGTTCGCTGCGCATGATCGAGGGGTTTGGCGTCCACAGCTTCCGTCTGATCAACGCCGCCGGCGAATCGACCTTCGTGAAATTCCATTGGCGCCCAGCGCTCGGACTGCAAGCGACGATCTGGGACGAGACCCTCAAGCTCTCCGGTGCCGATCCGGACTTTCACCGCCGCGACCTGTTCGAATCCCTGACCCAGGGTCGCCCGGCGGAATGGGAATTCGCCGTGCAGTTGTTCACGCAGGAGGAGGCCGACAGCTTTCCCTTCGACCACCTGGACGCGACCAAACTGATTCCCGAAGAGCTGGTGCCGCTCCAGGTGATCGGGCGCCTGGTGCTGGATCGCTGGCCGGACAATTTCTTCGCCGAAACCGAGCAGGTCGCGTTCTGCCCCTCGCACCTCGTGCCCGGCATCGATTTCTCGAACGACCCGTTGCTGCAGGGCCGCCTGTTCTCGTATCTGGACACTCAACTGTCGCGCCTGGGCTCGCCCAACTTCCACCAGATCCCGGTCAATGCGCCCCAATGCCCCTTCGCCAACAACCAGCGCGATGGGCACATGCAGATGGAGCGACCGCCAGGGCGGGTCGCCTACGAACCCAGCTCGCTGGCATCGGACTCGCCGCGCGAAGCACCCGAGATCGGCTTTCGGAGCGCGGCGCTTCCCGAGAGCGGAGACACGGGCCGCATCCGCTCTGAACGCTTCGCCGACCACTACAGCCAGGCGCGCCAGTTCTACCGCAGCCAGAGCGTCCATGAGCAGGCCCACATCGCCTCGGCGCTGGTCTTCGAGCTGTCGAAGGTCGAGCACGCGCATGTGCCGCAGGCGATGGTCGGTCACTTGCGCCACATCGATCAAGACCTGGCCCAGCGCGTGGCCAACGGACTGGGGTTGGATTCGCTCCCGAGCGCCCCG
>PWTO01000120.1 GCA_003562815.1 Chromatiaceae bacterium
AGGTTCGTCACCGTGCCCTGGCCAGGTCCGCCCCAGGCAGTGATGGGTGCGTCTCCGTAGAGAAAGCGGATTGCACTGAACGGGCGCACTGCGTCGTGAAGCCGTTTCTCCTTCCACATGACGATGCCAGCGTCAAAGGCGGCGGCATTGACAAGGAAGTCGTAATGTACGAACTCGATGAGTGACAACTGTCGCGATTGCGCTGCAAACAGCGTCGAGAACCCGAGGCTGCGGATCTTGTCGTCAAAAAGCTCGGCCATCATTTTCTGCTCGTCCGTAAGGTTCGCCGACGCCTGGATCACGCCGTCCGCCTGTGAGGCGTAGCCTGCGTTCGGCCCCCTCCACTGAAGTGCCTGCTTCTTTAGACCTGGCGCATTAGGGTTGCCGGTCCACTGGCTCGCGGAGGGTGGGGCAACGGTGTAGGCGGAGGGATCCCCGATGCTATAGGGGAGGACGAGTGCGGTCTGCGGCGTCACGAACTGCTGGACCGTTGAGATTCCGAACGGACTGACCAAGATGTTCGGCTGCCAGCGCGACGGATTGTTGAATTCGTAAGCGGTATTGACCGGGACGTAGCCGGTGTAGTCCGCGTAACGCGTTAGATTGTAGAGGCGGCCACCTTCGTTGCCGAGCTGGTTCATGCCGTCGTTTTCCCGCACCGCAAGCATCGCGGCCGCTGCGGTATTCCCAATGCCGGCTGGATGGTTTAGGTCTGTGCGGTTGTCATCGGGGTCGAGACCGACATTGTTCATCATCGCCCGCCATTCATCCTGCCGCTCTGGGAACAGGCTGTTAAGCGTCCGGTAGGAGGCATAAAGGATCGCCGTATTGAGAGCCGCGTTGGTTTCTGCTGCCGAGGCCGGTTGCCGGCCGAGCCGTGAGTAGATGCCGACCGCCGTGGGATGGTACGGAGCTGCCGCGTCAAACCACGCATTCGTGAGGAGCGTTGTGAAGCGCACGACGAGTGTCGCGCAAGCGGGCTGCACCGCTTCGAAGATTGCCGGGATCGCGGCCGGGATAACGATCTCGATGGGAGCGTTCCCGTGGTCGAAGTCGAACCCGTGCGCGGTCTCGGCGGTCGCGGCAAAGACGGCGGACAGCGCCAACACAACGCCGGTTGCGCCAGGAACGGATTTACCCGCCGCTGTCAGTCGTGTCGTTAAGTATGCCATTGGCTGAGCTCCGGTAAGACGTCGTATTCTTAGGGACCGGGCGGTTTTATGAAGGCCGCCATTTGCACAGTATAGAGTACTTGACAGAGATGCTAAGGTAAGTTAACCGCCCATTCATCACGCCAGGCATTTCGTCGGCGCAGGCGTCAATCGGCTTTTCAACGCGCGCCAACCATGTCACGGTTGCCAACTGTGCCCAGTCGCCAGAAAATGGCCGGCCTTCACTTTGCGACCCTTCTTAGGAGCTAACCGATGTCCCGATCCCACGACCTCTTCAGCGCCGCCCAGCGCCACATCCCAGGCGGCGTCAACTCGCCGGTGCGCGCCTTTCGCGGCGTCGGCGGGGATCCGGTCTTCTTCGAGTCCGCCGCCGGTGCCTATGTGACCGATGCCGATGGCAAGCGCTACATCGACTACGTCGGCTCCTGGGGGCCGATGATCCTCGGTCACGCGCATCCCGAGATCCTCGCTGCGGTCATCGAGCGCGTCATCATGGGGCTGTCGTTCGGCGCGCCGACCGAGCTTGAGACGCTGATGGCCGACAAGGTCTGCGAGCTGGTCCCGAGCATGGATCTGGTGCGCATGACCAGTTCCGGCACCGAGGCGACCATGAGCGCACTGCGCCTGGCGCGCGGTTACACCGGCCGTGACAAAGTGGTCAAGTTCGAGGGCAACTATCACGGTCATGTCGACTCGCTGCTGGTCAAGGCCGGCTCCGGCATGCTCACCCTCGGCGAGCCGAGTTCTCCCGGCGTTCCCGCCGCCTTGGCCGAGCTGACCCTCACGCTGACTTACAACGACATCGAGCAGGTACGCCAGACTTTCGCCGAGATTGGCGATCAAATTGCCTGCATCATCGTCGAGCCGGTGGCCGGCAACATGAACTGCATCCCGCCCGTTCCCGGCTTCCTTGAGGGGCTGCGCGAGGTCTGCGACGAGCACGGCGCGGTGCTGATCTTCGACGATGTCATGACCGGCTTTCGCGTCGCTCGAGGCGGCGCCCAGGAGCGCTACGGCATCACCCCGGACCTGACCGCGCTCGGCAAGATCATCGGCGGCGGCATGCCGGTCGGCGCCTTCGGTGGCAAGCGCGCGATCATGGAGCACATCTCGCCGCTCGGACCGGTCTATCAAGCCGGCACCCTCTCCGGCAATCCGATCGCGATGAGCGCGGGCCTGAAAACGCTGGAGCTGATCTCGGAACCCGGTTTCTACGACCGCGTCGCCGCTCAGACCGAGCGCCTGACCAGCGGCCTGGAAGCGCAAGCGCAGGCGGCTGGCATCGCGCTCAGCACCAACCGCGCCGGTGCGATGTTCGGCCTTTTCTTCACCGACGCCGGCCCGGTCACCAACTACGCCCAGGCCACCGCCTGCGATCAGGACCAATTCCGCCAGTTCTTCCACGCCATGCTCGATCAGGGTGTCTATCTCGCGCCCTCGGCGTTCGAGGCCGGCTTCGTCTCCGGTGCCCATGGCGATGCCGAGATCGAGGCCACGCTGGAGGCCGCCGGCAAGGCCTTCGCGAGCCTCGCGCGCTGAGCCTCGGCTGCATCAGGCCGAACCAGCGCTCGCCATGATGAACCCTCCATGGCGCCACAGCCGCCTGCTGCCAGGCGTCTGATGCGCGATGGAGGATCTCTTCACCCAACTCCTCGACTGGATCGGCGCGAACCCGGCCTGGGCCTATCTGGTCGTCTTCCTCGTCGCCTTTGCCGAATCGGTCGCCGTCGTCGGCATGCTGGTGCCAGGCGTGATGATCCTATTCGGCGCCGGCGCCCTCATCGCCACCGGTGAACTCGCCTTCTGGCCCACCGTCACGCTGGCCATTCTCGGCGCCATCAGCGGCGATAGCCTAAGCTACTGGATCGGCACCCGCTATCGGAACCAGATTCGTTCGCAGTGGCCGTTCAACCGACATCCGAAACCCCTCGATCGTGGGGTCGCCTTCTTTGAGAAGTACGGCGCTATGAGCGTCGCCTTCGGACGTTTCGTCGGCCCCGGTCGGGCCATCATCCCGCTCGTCGCCGGCATGATGCGGATGCCGCAGATGCGCTTCGCGGCGGCCAATATCAGCTCCGCAATCGCCTGGGCGCCGGCCTATCTGGCGCCGGGGATTGTCTTCGGCGCCTCGCTGAAGCTTGCCGCCGAGGCTGCCACGCGCCTCGCCCTGCTGATCCTCATCCTGAGTGCGCTGCTCTGGATCGCGGCCCGCTTCGCACGGCGGCTGTTCCTGATCCTCAGCCCGCACACCTCGCACTGGGTGCAAACACTGCTGCGCTGGGGCAATCTGCATCCACTGCTTGGACGCACCGCGCAGGCGCTCGCCGACCGCCAGCATCCAGATGCCGCCACCCTCGCCGCACTCGCGCTCGCCCTCGTCACCGCGACCGCGATGCTCGGCATTTCGTTGAGCGCTGATTTTTTTGGTGCCTCGGAGTTGCGCATCAATGAGTTTGCGCTCGACCTCGGTCAAAGCCTGCATACACCGTTGGCCGATCAGCTCATGGCCGGGCTGAGCCGCCTCGGCGAACCCGTGGTCACCATCCCGCTGGTCGTCGCCATTCTTGTCTACCTCAAACTCAGTGCTCAGCAGCGCGCCTTGGAATATTGGCTCGCGGCACTCGCCTTCACCCTCTTGGTCACGCCCACCCTCGGCTGGCTCATGCGCATCCCTCGGCCCGAACTCGGGCTTGACCTGCGTTGGCCCTGGTCTTTCCCCAGCGGTCAGGTCTTGAGCGCCACCGTGCTCTATGGCTTCCTCGCCATCTCGCTCTCACGCCCGCTTGCGGCGCGCTGGCGCTGGACCCCTTACGCGCTCGCCGCGACGCTGATCACCGCTGTGGCGCTCGCGCGGCTCTACGTCGGCGCCGCCTGGCTCACCGATCTCATCGCCAGCATTGCCCTCGGCTTGGTCTGGATCGCGGCGCTGGGGCTCGCGTTTCGTTGTCATACCGAGCCCCCGGAACAGACCGCCGGCCTTGCCCTGGTGACCCTGATGGCCACCAGTATCGCCTTCACCGCCGCCACGCTGACACAGCAACAGCTCGACATCGCGCGCCACCAAGCAACACAGCCGCACATCACCCTCACCGCAGCCGAGTGGCACGCGCGCCGGAACCTACCCATCGCCAGCCACCGCGAAGATCTTTGGCACCGCAATCGACGCCCCTTCGATCTCCAGTACGCCGGACCGCTCGATCACCTCACCCAGGCCCTCGCCGGGCAAGGCTGGGAGCCCGCCGAGATGCTGAGCTGGAGCAACGCGATCAAGCTGCTCTCGCCCTCGCTGCCGCTCGCCGAGCTGCCCGTGGTCCCGCATGTGCACGACGGGCAGCACGATGCGCTGACCCTGGTCAAGGATCTCCCGGATGGCCGCCGCTTGGTGCTCCGCCTCTGGGCCACGCATAGCCAGATCGACAGCCAGATCGATACCGGCGCGCCCATCTGGGCCGGCAACATCACCGAATTGGTGAAGGAGACGATCGTCGATCTGCTCGCATTGCCGATTACCATCCCCATCGATACGACCGGCAAGGACGTGTGGCTCCCCGACTTCAAGCAGACGCCGGCGATCAGCATGGATCTGGGCCTGCCAATCCTGCTGGCGCCTAAGGATCTTGGTCTGTTATCGAGGGTGCTTCACCCCAGCGCGCCGAGAGTCGATGGGGAACGCCGAGATGATCCAGTACCCGCGCGGCCATGAAGTCGATCACCTCATCGACGCTCTGCGGATTGAAATAGAAACCGGGATTCGCGGGCATGATCACCACCCCGGCCCGCGCTAGGCGCAGCATGTTCTCGAGATGAATGGTCGTGAACGGTGTCTCGCGCACCACCAGGATCAGTTTGCGGCCTTCCTTCATGGTCACGTCGGCAGCGCGGTCGATGAGGTCTTCGCTCAAACCGGCGGCGATATTGGCCAGGGTGCCGGTGGTACAGGGCACGATCGCCATCGCATCCGGCGGATTGGTGCCGCTCGCCACCGGCGCCGTCCATTGCTGGCGACCAAACACACTGAGCTGGCCCGGTTGCGCGCCCAAATACTCAGAGAAGAAGCGCTCGGCCTCTTTGGGCCGACTCGGCACCTCAAGCCCCGATTCCATGCGCAACACCACCTGCGCCGCTTGCGAGATGAGCAGATAGACGCGCACGTGAGCATCGATCAGCCCCTGCAACACGCGCAATCCGTAGCCGGTCCCCGAAGCGCCGGTCAGGGCGATGGCGATGGTCTTATTCCCGCAGGTTGAGGTCGGAGTGGTCATGCTAACCGCTCAATTGCCTGCCACTGCGGAGCCGATCTGCTCGAGGATGCGCTGGTGGATGCCCCCGAAGCCGCCGTTGCTCATCACCAGCACATGATCCCCAGCGCGCACCTCGGCCGTAGTGGCGGCCAAGACCTGATCGAGATCCGTGCAAAGACGCAGACGCTCACCGAGCGGGGCTAGCGTCGCCGTAGCATCCCAGGACAGCTCTGGCGGGCTGTAGACCACTACGCGGTCGGCCACCTCCAGGGATGCGGCCAAGGCGGCGCCATGCGTGCCCATGCGCATGGTATTGGAGCGCGGCTCCAATACCGCGATGATGCGCGCTGGCCCGACTTGCCGCCGTAGCCCAGCCAGGGTGCTTGCAATCGCTGTCGGATGGTGAGCGAAGTCGTCATAGACGCGGATGCCAGCCTCGATCCCCCGCAGCTCCATGCGCCGCTTCACGCCCTGAAAGTGGGCCAACGCCGAGATCGCCTGCCCAGGCTCGATGCCGACATGCTGTGCTGCGGCGATCGCCGAGAGCGCGTTCTGCACATTATGCAGCCCGATCTGCGACCACTCGAGCAGCCCGCGCGGCTGCCCCTGGAAAAACAGACGCAACGCCGAGCCATCGGCCGCGCAAAGCTCGGCCTGCCAATCGCCGCCAGGCCAATCGCCGCCAGCGCCCTCAGAGGCAAGACGATTAGAGCCCAAGTCAGCCGCATCCCGCCAGTCCGAGGCCGCCACGCCGGTCGAGACGCGGGGGGTCCAGCAGCCCATCGCCAAGACCTCGGCGAGCGCGGCATCCTGGCGCGGATGGATGATCCTGCCGGTACTGGGCACGGTCCGCACCAGATGATGAAACTGTCGCTGGATCTGCGCGAGATCATCGAAGATGTCGGCATGATCGAACTCGAGATTGTTCAGCACTAAGGTCTGCGGGCGGTAGTGGACAAACTTGGAGCGCTTGTCGAAGAAGGCGGTGTCGTACTCGTCCGCCTCGATCACAAAATATGCCCCATCCCCAAGCCGCGCCGAGCGCCCGAAATCCAACGGCACACCGCCAATCAGAAACCCCGGCTTGAGGCCAGCAGCCTCCAGAATCCAGGCCAGCATGCTCGCTGTCGTGGTCTTGCCGTGGGTTCCCGCCACCGCGAGCACATGGCGACCGCGCAGGCCCTGCTCGGCTAACCATTGCGGCCCGGAGGTATAGGGCAGGTCGCGATCGAGCATGGCCTCGACCACGGGCAGTCCGCGCTTCATCGCGTTGCCGACGATCACCAACTCCGGCGCCGGATCCAGATGTTCGGCGGCGTAGCCCGGCATCAGCGCGATACCGGCAGCCTCAAGCTGGGTGCTCATTGGCGGATAGACGTTGGCATCGGAGCCGGTCACCCGATGGCCCAGCGCGCGCGCGATCAGCGCGAGGCCGCCCATGAAGGTGCCGCAGATACCGAGGATATGCAGGTGCATCACGGGCCTCCACGAACGCCCAGCACGAGCGCGGCAAGCAGCATCAGGCCAGCGCTCGCCAAGGGCAATCGACTGCCAAAGCGCACGAACGGCGTCGCCCCCTCGCGCGCTTCCAGCGTCCCGGTGAGCGCCGCGCGCTCGAACAGTGGCAACTGAGCCTGCCCCCGCCCACGCGGATCGATGATTGCCGAGATCCCGGTGTTGGTCGCACGCACCAGCCAACGCCCGGTTTCGAGCGCGCGCAAGCGTGCGGATTGCAGATGCTGATGCGGCGCCAGCGAATCGCCGAACCAGGCATCGTTGCTGACATTGATCAGGAACGCGGCGTCCGGCAGCGCCTGACGGACCTCCTCCGGAAACACAGCCTCATAGCAGATCGACACGCCGACCGGCCAAGCGCCCACCTGCAGCAGTGGCCGCCGCGCTTGGCCATGGCTGAAGTCGGACATCGGCACCTCGAACCAATCGATCAATGGCCGCAGTTGCGCCTTGAACGGCAGGAACTCGCCGAACGGCACCAGATGGCGTTTGAAGTACCGATCCTCACGGCTGCCCAGGCTGATCAGCGCGTTGTAGTAACGCCCATCGGGCTCCATCGCCGGCAGTCCGATCACCACCTCGGTGGCCGTCTCGCGCGCACGCTCGCCAAGCGGCTGCAGGAGCGGCTCCTCGACGCGATGGAAGAACGCGGGGATGGCCGTCTCTGGCCAGACGATCAGGTCGCTGTCCAGATGCGCGTTGGTCAGCGTCAAGTAGATATCCAGCGTCGGCAGCAGGCCATCGGCGTCCCACTTCACCGCCTGCTCGACATTGCCCTGGATCAGGCTGACCTGGAGCGACCGCTGCTCGGCATTCGGCAGCGGTCGCGTCCAGTCAAGCTGTCCGAGCATGGCAGCGCAGAGCCATAGCAGCACGAATCCAGCCGCCGCCCGCCGGCGCAGCGGTTCATGCTCACGCCCGCACCCACCTCCACACAAGACCACCCAGAGCAGCCCGGCCGAGACCGCAACCGCCAGGCTCAGCCCATGCACACCGAGCACCGGTGCCAGTCCAGCCAAGGGCCCATCGAGCTGACCGTTGCCGGCAAACAGCCAGGGGAAGCCGCTGAACAGCCAACCGCGCACCCACTCCATGAGCACCCAAAGCGCTGGAAAAACCAGCAGCGGCCCCACCCACGCCGGCGCTGCGCCGGTCGCGAGCCGCTGCTCGAACAGCCGAATCAACCAGGCGCCAAGGCCGTAATAGAGCGCCATGACGACCACGAACAGCAGCATCAGGAGGTTGGCGATCGGCGCCGGCATATTGCCGAACTCGTTCAGGCTGATCCGCACCCAGGAAACGCCAACGCCAAACAACGCGATCCCGAACAGCCAGCCGAGCCCGAAGGCCGCTGCGCCGGTGCGCCCGCGCAGCGCCCGATAGAAACCCAGCAGCGACAGCACCGCGAGCGGGTAGAGCCCGAACGGAGCAAAGGAGAGCACCATGAGCGCGCCGGACAGCAGCGCCAACAACGCCACCGAAGAATCCCACCGAAGACGCAAGCCTGCGCGACCCGCGTCAGTCATAGCGCTCGTCCTTCCAGCGGCGCAGCGCCGTGAACACCTGCGTCGGTCCATCCAGTGACGCGCCAGCGAAACGCTCGGCGGCGGCGATCACCGCCGGTTCCGTGGTACGCAGAAACGGATTCACCGCGCACTCTTCGGCCAGGGTCGTGGGCAGCGTTGGTTGCCCCTGAGCGCGGCGTTGCTCAGCGGCGGCGATGGCCGCCGCAACCGCCGGACTGTCGGGTTCAACCCAGCGCGCGAAACCGAGATTGGCCAAGGTGTATTCATGGGCACAATAACAGCGCGTTTGTGCCGGCAGGGCGGCAATCCGCCGCAGCGAGGCCGCCAGCTGCTCGAAGGTGCCGTCGAAGACCCGCCCGCAGCCAGCGGCGAACAGGGTATCGCCGCAGAACAGGCCGTCATCGCCCCGATAGGCGATATGCGTCGCGGTATGTCCGGGAACTGCCAGTACCTCGAACGCGCTTTCGAGCCCAGCCCCTTCAAACCCGGACAGGCTCACGCGATCGCCATCGGTCACCACGCGGGTCAGCCCCGGAATACGCCGATCCGCCGGCCCAAAGACCTCGACCTCCGGCCAGAGCCGGCGCAGTTTTGCCAGACCGCCGATATGGTCAGCGTGATGATGCGTGATCAGGATCGCATCCAGCCGCAGCCCATCGCGGCGCAAGCGCGTGATGACCGGCTCGGCCTCGCCCGGATCGACCACGGCACACGCGGTGCCCTCCGGCCGCCGCAATAGCCAGATATAGTTGTCCGCAAACGCGGGGATCGACTCGACGATCAGGCTCATGTCAGCTCAACCGGCACGCGCTCCTTGGCGTTGCGTCCGCTCCAGTCCCAGATCGCGCAGCTCGGCGCGCACCGCCTCCTCGATGCCAACATCATCGAGCCCACAGGCGGCAAGCTGCTGGCCATGACTGGCCTGCTCCTGGCAGCGATCCGGCAACCCCAGATGCAGGCAGCGCACCAGGACGCCCTGCTCGGCCAGCAGCTCGGAGACCGCCGACCCGGCGCCGCCGGCAACCGCGTTCTCCTCCACCGTCACCAATAATCGATGGCGCTCGGCCATCTCCAGAATCAGCAGATCATCGAGCGGCTTCACAAAGCGCATGTTGACCACGGTCGCATTCAAGCGCTCGCCGACCGCCTCGGCGGCGGCGACGCGACTGCCGAAGGCCAGCAGCGCCACATCCTGCCCCTCACGGCGGATCTCGGCCGTGCCGATCGGCAGCAACGCCCCGCCGGTCTTGTCCACGGCGACCCCAGGACCATTCCCGCGCGGATAGCGCACCATCGCCGGGCCATCATGGGCATAGGCGGTCTCCAGCATCCACCAGCACTCATGCTCATCGGCGGGCGCCATGATGACGATGTTCGGCAGCGGGCGCGTGTAGCTGTAGTCGAAGGCACCGGCGTGGGTCGGGCCATCGGCACCGACCAGCCCGGCGCGATCGACCGCGAAGGTCACGTCGAGCCCCTGCAGACAGACATCGTGCACCAGCTGATCGTAGCCACGCTGCAGGAAGGTCGAATAGATCGCCACCACCGGCTTCATCGCCTCGCAGGCCATGCCGGCGGCGAGCGTCACCGCGTGTTGCTCGGCAATGCCGACATCGAAGTAGCGCTGCGGGAAGCGCTCCGAGAAGCGCACCATGCCCGAGCCCTCGCGCATCGCCGGGGTGATCGCGAGCAGTCGCGGATCGGCCTCGGCGCGCTCACAGAGCCAGTCGCCAAAGATCTGCGTATAGCTCTTGCCGCCGCCCGACTTGGGCACTGCTCCCGTCTTCAGATCGAACGGAGTCACCCCGTGATAGGTCGTCGGCGCATGCTCGGCCGGCTCATAACCATGGCCTTTCTGGGTGATCAGATGCAGCAGGCGCGGCCCCGGCATCTTTTTCATATTGCGCAGGGTCGTGACCACCGCATCCATGTCATGGCCATCGACCGGGCCGATGTAGTTGAAGCCCAGCTCCTCGAACAGGGTGCTCGGCATCACCATGCCCTTCATGTGCTCTTCCCAACGCCCAACCAACTCGCGCAACTGCGGCAGGCCACGCAACGCGGTCTTGCTGCCTTCGCGCATCTTGGTATAAATCCCGCCGGAGAGCAGCCGCGCCAGATGGCCGCTGATGGCGCCCACCGGCGGCGAGATCGACATCTTATTGTCGTTGAGGATGATCAGCACATCGGGATCGAGCGGGCCGCCATGATTCAACGCCTCGAAGGCCATACCGGCACTCAGCGCGCCGTCGCCGATCACGGCGATGATCTGGCGCTGCTCGCCCTTCTGCTTGGCCGCGATCGCCATGCCGAGCGCGGCGCTGATCGAGGTGCTCGAATGCCCGACGCCAAAGGTGTCATAAGGACTCTCGGTGCGCTTCGGAAAGCCCGACAGCCCGCCCTGCTGCCGCATCCGCGCCATGCGCTCGCGCCGACCGGTCAGGATCTTATGCGGATAGGCCTGATGGCCGACATCCCAGATGATCCGATCATGCGGCGTATCGAAGACATAGTGCAGGCCGATGCTCAGCTCGACCACGCCGAGCCCGGCGGCGAGATGACCGCCGGTGCGCGACACGCTCTCGATCAAAAACCCGCGCAGCTCCGAGGCGAGCTGTTTGAGGTCGCTACTTGGAAGCAGCCTCAGATCGGCCGGGTCATCGATGGTCGAGAGCAATGGAAAGGCGTGTTCGAGGGCACTGGCGGAAGCATTTGGGGTGTCGGACATGCTGGAATAACCGGATCGTCGAGCGAGCGATAGGGGGCGGAGTGGCTGGCGGACAACGGCGAGCATCCCGATCAGCCTGGGCGGATTCTAGTGCATCGGCGCGCGCCCCGCATGATTCCGACGCGCACGCTCGGTTCTTCAGTCGCTAGCGGCGGCGGCAACCTCGATCCGAAACAGCCACGGCCAGCGTTTGCCGGTCACCAGCAGATGCCCGGTCTCGCGCTCGACGGCAATGCCATTCAGGACTTGCTCATGGCGCCGCGCCTGGTCCTCCGGCCACAGATGGCTCAGATCCACATAACCGAGCACCCGGCCATCGGCGGGGTCGATGCGCACCAGATAATCCTGGTACCAGACATTGGCCCAGACCTCGCCGTTGACGAACTCGAGTTCATTGAGATGGCGCACCGGCCGATTGCCATCCAGCACCCTGACCCGTCGTAACTCGCGACCATCGGTGGGATCGAGGAAGCGCAGCTCGGCGCTGCCATCGCTCATGATCCACTGCTGGCCGTTGTGGGTCAGCCCCCAGCCCTCGCCCTGGATCGCGAACCGAGCACGCGGCTCCAGGGTGGCACGCGTGTAGCGCAAACCGACCCCGGCACGCCAGGTCAGCTGGATGAGTTCATCGCGCCAGTCGGCGATGCCCTCGCCGAACCACCGCTCGGGCAGATCGACGCGCGCCAATACCCGGCCCGTCTCGAGATCGACGCGACGCAGCGAGGATTCGCCATACCCGCCGGTGCCCTCGTACAGCACGCCATCGACGAGCACCAAGCCTTGGGTAAAGGCATCGGGATCGTGTGGATAGCGCGCGACGACCTGGGCCGAGGCCACGGGCGCTGCAAACGCTCGCGCCGCCTCAGCCGTGACTGCGGTGGCAAACGCCGTGATGAGGCCCGCGATCAGTCCAGTGAGGAGCCAGACACCGCCGCCAAGGGGCCGCAGCAGAGCGAGCCCGCTGCGCCAGCGACCGACAGTCCGCCAACCCACTCAGCTCGCTCCATCGGCATCAGCGAAGTCACCGAGCCGATGCTCAAGGCAACGCACCCGGCGGCGCAACCGCTCGACCTCATCGAGCAGCTCTAGCGCCAGCGCGGCGCCGGCCAGATTCAGCTCTAGATCCCGTTGCAGGCGCAGCGCGCGGCGCGTGCGCCGCACCTCGATGCCGGTGAAGCGCCACTGCTCCGGGGCGCCACCACGCGGGTGCAGCATCCCTTCGCTGACCATCGATCGCACCTGTTCCAGGCTCAGGCCGCACACCTGGGTCAACTCGGTCACCGTCACCACCGTGCGCTCATCCAAGATGACGCCTTCCAGTGCGCTGATGTGTGTCGACATGGGCTCAAACCCCCAGCGTTGCACGCGGATTGAAGGACGTGAAATGCTCGGCCATGGCCTCGAAAGCCGCCTGCGCCTCGGCGCTATCGGCCGGCGGATTGCGGATCTCGAGCTGCACGAAGGCATCGCCAGCGGGCTTGCCAGGCAGGCCGCGGCCCTTGAGTCGCAGGCGCTGCCCGCTCTGCGAGCCGGCCGGGATCTTGAGGCTCAGGGTGCCGCCGAGCGTCGGCACCGGCACGCTCGCGCCTCGTGCCGCCTCCCAGGGGGCGATCGGCACTGTCAAATGGATGTCCTTACCTTCGGCGCGAAAAAACGGATGCGGTTCGAATTCGACTTCGAGGAAGAGATCGCCCGCCTTGCCCGCCTGAGCGCCGCCGCCGAATCCGGCGCCGCCTTGACCGGCCAGCCGGATCTGTTGCCCCTCGCCGATGCCGGCCGGAATGCGCACATTCAGGGTCTTGGTACGGGTCGTCATCTGGCCTTGGGCATCGAGGTCTGGCACCGCGAGCCGCAACTGGCGCGTAGCGCCCTTGTACGCCTCCTCGAGCGAGATGCGGATGCGCGCGCTCTGGTCGGAACCACGCCCGGCGAATGGATCGGCATGCATACCGGCGCCACCAACACCGCTGGAGCGGCTCGCGCGACCGCCGCCCATGCCAAAGATACTGGAGAAGAAATCGCTGAATTGGTCCGCTTCCTCGCGCGAAAACCCCTCAGCGCGCCCCCGCGCCCCGCCACCGGGGGGTGGGCGGAAGTGATCGCCTGCCTGCCAGCCGCTGCCGAGCGCATCGTATTGCGCTCGCTTCTCCGGGTCCTTCAAGACCTCATGGGCCTCGTTGACCTCTTTGAAACGGGTCTCGGGATCCGGCTCCTTGCTCACATCTGGATGATACTTGCGCGCCAACTTGCGATAAGCCGCCTTGATCTCGTCGGCGTTAGCCTCGCGCGAGACCCCCAGGATCTTGTAGTAATCCTTGTATTCCATCGTGACTGATCCTGTTTCGTTAACAAACGCTAACGCGCACCCTTGATGAGGATGGGCGAATCCACCAAAGCCCGCAGGAAAATCCCACGGGCGCCATTCTCGTCGCGTTCCATTTCGATGCCGTTCGAGCGAATGACCTTCGCAGAACCGATGTTGAC
>PWTO01000143.1 GCA_003562815.1 Chromatiaceae bacterium
ACCTTCACCAGCTCCTCGATCTCGTCGACCATCTTCTTCGGGTCGCGCACGCGGTAGTCGCGCCAGAATTTCCACTGCGAGCAGAAGCTACAGGTGAAGGGGCAGCCGCGCGCCATGTTGGGGGTCGCTACCGGCACGCCGAGCGGGATGTAGATGTACTTCTTCCACTCGAGGATGCTCCAGTCGGGCCAGATGGAGTCGACATCCTTGATCGAGGGCTCGACCGGCGTGGCGACAACCTGCTGGTCCTCGTTGAGATAGGCGATGCCCTTGATCTGCTCGCGTTCGGCCGGCCAGCGCCCCTCGTCGATGGCGCGCACCAGGTTCAGCGTCACCGCCTCGCCCTCGCCGCGCACGATGGCGTCGATCCAGGGCGCCTCGCCGAATACCTGCTGGTACATGAAGGTCGGGTGGATGCCGCCGAGCACGGTGATGGCGTTGGGGCATTCCTCCTTGGCGATCTGCAACAGCCGCTGCGCGGTGTAGATCATCGGCGTCATCGCCGTGGTCGCAACGATGTCGGCATTGGCCTCGCGGATGGCGATGCGCAGCTGCTCCTCGTTGAGATTGTCCACCAAGCCATCGACGAAGTGATAATCGGTATAGCCGCCCTGTTTGAGGTAGCCGGCCAGATAGGCGACCCAGGCCGGTGACCAGTTGCCGGCAATATCGGCGGCACCGGCGCTATAGTTTGGGTGGACAAAAAGGATTCGCATTGTCAGCTCCGATGGATCTTGCCGTCGCATGCGCGCGCGGACGAGCAGTGAAGGGGCACGGGCCCAGATCGATCATCGTCTGGACCGCAGCTGCTTCAGCCCGGATTGGGTTGTTGTGCCAGCGTGACGCTCGGAGATTATCACGCAGCGAGGTGCGCTGGCCTTGTTGCGCCGCAACGGAGTTGCCCTGAATCAAGCGCTTGGGTCTTTATCGCTCGCAGCGCCAAGGGACGATATAGCGATGCACCTGGCCGCCGTCATCGTGCTCGCCGACGATCGCCTGGACACCATAGACGCGGCGCAGATGCGCGGGGCTAAGCACGGTCTCGACCGCGCCCCCGGCCACCGCCGCGCCCTGATCGAGCAGCAGCAGCCGATCGCAGAAGCGGCTGGCGAGGGTGAGGTCATGGAGGACGACAACCACCGTCTGCCCGGCCTGACAGCGGGCGCGCAGCAGCTCCATGACGCGCAGTTGGTGCATCGGGTCGAGCGCGGCGACCGGCTCGTCGGCGAGCAGCACAGCGGCCTCGACGGCGAGCGCGCGCGCCAGACGGGCGCGCGCTCGCTCACCGCCGGAGAGTTCATCGGCGCGGCGCTCGCGCAGCGATTCGATGTCGGTGGCCTGCAGCGCCTGCTCGATGGCGCGCTGATCGACCTCGGCATTGGAGCCGGACCCCAAGCCGCCTTGCAGTCCACCGCGCCGCCAACTGCCGCGCCACCAACTGCCGTGGTAGGGATGGCGCCCGAGCGCGACGAGATCGCGCACGCTGATCGGCCACTGGAGGCGATCGTCCTGGCTGAGGTAGGCGAGCTGTTGGGCGCGCACGCGTGCCGGCATCCGCGCCAGCGGTTGACCATCGAGATAAACGCCTCCGCTGTACGGAAGCAACTGCATGATCGCCTTCAGCAGCGTGCTTTTGCCGGCCCCGTTCGGGCCGATCAGGCCGAACAGCGCGCCGCGCTCGATCTCGACATCAATGTCTTCGAGTAAGGATTGCCCGCCAACACGAACCGACAGCGCCTCTATTCGCAACACACTCACAGCATGTCCCTGCGCGAGCGCAGCACCAGCGCCAAAAAGAAGGGCGCACCGACCAGCGCGGTGACCACGCCAAGCTGTAGCTCCTTCGGCGTGCCGATCAGGCGCAGGCCGATATCGGCCGCGAGCACCAGGATCGCCCCGCCCAGCGCGCTCGGCAGCAACAGCCGGCCTGGTCGGTAGCGCACGAAGCGGCGCAGCATGTGCGGCACCACCAGCCCGACAAAGCCAATGGCTCCGGTGACCGCAACACAGGCGCCGACGCTCAGTGCCGTGCCGAGGATGATCAGGATGCGCAGACGCGGCAGATTCACGCCCAAGCTGCTGGCCTCCGCCTCACCCAAAGCGAGCACCTCCAACGCCGGTGCGGCGGCGAGCAGCAGCAGCCCGCCGAGCAACACGAACGGCAGCACCAGACGCACATCGGCGAAGCTGCGATCGCTGATCGAGCCGAGCAGCCAGAGCACGATGTCTTGCACGTCGGACGGATTCGGCGCCAGATTCAAGGCCAGCGAGGTCAGCGCCGAGGCCAGCGCCGAGACCGCCACCCCGGCGAGAATCAGGGTCAGATTCGAGGCGCCCGCGCGGGCCAGCGCATAGAGCAACAGGGTGGCGAGCAGCGCGCACAGCATCGCCGCCGCCGGCAGCGTCCAGGCGTTGAGCGCACTGAGGCCGAAGTAGAGGGTCAGGACCGCGCCCAGCCCGGCGCTCGAGGAGATGCCGAGCAACCCAGGCTCGGCCAGGGGATTGCGCAGCAACCCTTGCAGCGCAGCGCCGGACATGCCCAGCGCCAGGCCGACCAGCCAGGCGAGCAAGACCCGTGGCAGGCGAATCTGCTGCACGATCAACTGGTGCTCCTGCGGACCGTTGCCAAACAGACCGGCGAGCACCTCGCTCAGCGACAGCGGCGCGGCGCCAAAGCGCAATGACAGCAGGCTGAGGCCGAGCAGTAGCAGCATCAGGGCTAGGTTCAACGGCAGGGGCGAGTGTGCAGGCGGCTTATTCACGAGTGCGTGGTTCGGATCGCCGCTCGAAGGCGTCAAGCCGCGCGGCAATCCACTCCGCCGCGTCGATCAGCTCGAGCCCGCCGCATCCCCAGGCGCTGCTGCTTGGCAGGCGGATGCTCGGTACCTGCTCCAGCAGATCCACGAACAACGGATGGCGACCGTAGCGCGATTTGGAGGGGGGCTGCGACTGGTCGAAGTAACCCAGCAAAAACAGATCGGGTGGATCGGCAATCAGTCGCTCCAAGGGCACGCTGCCCCAACCGCGAAGCCCGTGCTCAGCGGCCAGATTGCTCAGACCGAGCAGTCTGAGCATCGCATCGACATAGGTCTCGCCGCCAGCGGTGCCGCCATTGGGGCGCAGATAGAGCGCGCGCAGAGGCCGCTTCGCAGTGGTCGCGCGGGCGGACAAGGCAGCGATTCGCGCGCGCGCTTGCGCCACCGCGCGCTCGCCGGCGAGCGCGCGATCAATGTCACGCGCAATCTCCAAGGTCATCGACAAGGCGTCCTCCAGCTCGCGTGGATAGGGTAGGGACACCACGCGCATCTCCTGCTCGGCCAATAGCTCGGCATGTGGGCGCCCGGACCAGCCGAGATAGGTCAAGGCGATGGCAGGCTGGTAATACAACAGCTCCTCGACCGCCCCGCGATTGGCCGGGTAGCGCGCCGCGCGCTCGGTGACCGGCGACTGTGTCGGCGATTGCGCCTGATGCGAGACCGAGAGGATCTGCTCCGGATCGCCGAGCCGCAGCAACAGCAGGTCGGCACAGAGGTTCGTGCTGACCACCGAAGGCAGCGGTTCGGCGGGCGCGCGCGCGTTGATGCGCCGCTCGCTGGTCGAGGAGGCTCGGGCGGAGGCGTCGGCGGCGGAGGCTGCGGCTGCGGCACAGGTCAGTTGCGGGCAAGGCGCCAGCATACTCGCGAGGGCCAACGGCATCGCCAGTCGCATGAGCAGTTCGCGCGCGCTGCGGCGATCACGCAATCGATGGGGAAGGGTCGATGGGGAGGACATCGCAACAGGATTGCATGAAGACCGCCACCATGGCCATGATTCATGGCAGCGGCGGGTCGGCGTGGACCGGCCTGTCCCTTGACCGACCTCGCAGCCCTGTCTACGCTCGCCTTCTAGGTCGCCTTCTAGGTCGCCTCGATCTGACTCGCGCGTTCGGAGCACGTCTCCACGCCGAGGCATCGCGGCAGGCACTCACAACACGGCAGGCGGTAACAGGAAAGGCTCATGGAACCAGGTACCGACAACGATCTCGACGAGCAACATATCCCCACGGCGGAGGCGCTAGGGCTGCATTTTCGCGAGGACGCGCAAACGGGCGATCTTTGGGTGCGCTACGAGCCTCCAGAAACCACGCCGTTGCTTGACCCGGAACAGCTCCCAAGCGTCGTGGAAACGGCTGGTTTCAAGGCCAGCGATTACCCCGTCGAGCCTACCGCTCTATCGACCCTGCTCAAGGCCATGCGCAAGGGCGAGGCCTGTGATCTGCGGCTCGGCGGACCCGTCGATGCGCGCGCCGAGGCCTTTACCAGCGCCAATCAGATGCTGGGCGGCGCGGTTGTTCATCCGCCGCAGGGCAAGGGCAAGGATCTGACGCGCGAGGCGCTCGATCAGGCGCTCAAGGACGCCAAAATCGTGCGCGGATTCCTCAAAGACAGCCTCGAGGCGTTGATCGGCGATGAACTCCGCCAACAACTGCGCGAGACCCAGATCCCGATCGGCATGATCGTCGCTTATGGCGAAGCGGCCCGCGATGGAACCGACGCCTGGCTCGAGCCGCTGATCGAGACGATTGTCGATCGTCGACCTCAGGTCGATGCATCCGGCAATGTGAATTTTCACGAACTCGGCGATTTTCCGCAGGTCGAGGCCGGCCAGGCGCTGGTGAGACGCCATCCCGCGACCGAAGGCAAGGCTGGATGGACGGTGACCGGGCGCATCGTCAAGGGGCGCAACGGTAAGAACGTCGTTCTCAAGCCCAAGAATGACAGCGTCAAACTCGCCCCTGGGGATGACAATCTCTTGGTTGCCGACACCAACGGCATGCCCGTGGTCTACAGCAAGGGCGCCTATGTCGAAAAAGTCTTGCGCTTCGAGCGGGTCGGGCTGGAAACCGGGCATATTCGCTTCGATGGCAGTGTCCAGGTCAAGGACAATGTCGAGCCTGGCATGAAAATCGAAGCCACGGGCGATGTTAAGGTCGGTGGCTTGGTGGAGGCCGCGCACATCCTGGCGGGCGGCGCCATTGAAGTCGGCGGCGGTGTCATCGGTCGTCGACAATTCCACGAAGACGAGCATCCTGGCGCGAAGCCGCCCGCAACGCGCAGATCGCCTGTTCGGGAGTCGGGAGCGCGGGGAGAGGACAAGGGCGAGGGACCGGTCGATGATGCGTACCTGAAGGCCGGCACGCAGATCAAAGCGCGCTTCGTGCAAGACGCGACGCTCGAATGCGACGAAGAGATCGTCGTTCAGAAGCAGGTGTTTCACTCGCGGCTCACGGCCGGAACCCGCATCCTGCTGCCGGGGCGAGGGGCCATCGTGGGGGGGCTTGCAAGCGCCAAGGAGATCATCGACATCGGCGTTTCCGGCGCCATGGCCAATGTCGAGACCACATTGATTGCCGGCGATACCGATGGCATCAAGACGCGCATCGTCGCCGTGAGCGACGAGCTTAAACAGATCGCCAATCAGCGCCAGCAACTGTTGGCGATCGTCGAGAACCTCGTCAAACAGCACAAACCGATGACGAGCGAGAAAAAGCAGAAATTCCTCGAAGCGCGCGAGGGTCTGCAGAAGAAGGAGCATGCCCTCCACGCAGAGCTGGCGGAACTGAAGATCGACTTCCAACAGTGCCAGTCAGCGCGCATCCTGGTCCGGTTTACCTGCTATCCAGGCACCCTGATCAAGCTCGGGAGCCATGAATACTCTCCACGCAAGGACTTGGGGAAGGTCACCTTTGTCCTGCATGAAGGCGAGATATCGATGCGTTGACTCTCGGCGCCTGACCGCAGTTCAGCTCTGGGTCGGACGGTAGAACAGATGGCGGCCGATTTGGGTGGTGCGCTGGAAGGAGCGCGACCAACTCGGAGAGACGTAATCGGCATGGTAGTAGAGGGCGCCGTTGGTCGGGTCAGGCGCCTGTTCGGTGAGCATGCGACGCCCCAGATCCAAGGATCGGTGCCATGCCGCCTGCTCGGTGGGCCGATTCGACTGACCGTCGCACCACCAGGAGAACTGGCATCGGTTGAGCCGTTGCCCGCCTTGTTGGACGACGCCGCACACCGATTCCGGAAACGCCGTGGAGGCAACCCGGTTCAAGGTGACCTGGGCGACGGCGATCTGACCGGAGAGGGGCTCGGAGCGCGCCTCGTGGTAGATGTTCAGCGCCAGGCACAGCAACTCATCGTTGACATTGCTCGCCACATCGCTGCTCGGCGCCAACGGCGCTTGCGGAGCGACGACGGACGCGACCGGGGCTTGACTGGCAGTCGCCGCGACGGTTTCGGCCGGCGCCACCGGCGCGATCGTCTCGAGCCGCAATTCGGTCGGGGCAAGCCGGAACGACTCGCGTGGCTCGATGATCGGCGACAATAGCACCGAAGGGAAGAAGGTGGCGGCAAACGCCGTAACGGACACGGTACGCATAAGCTCCTGCCTGTTGTTCTTGAGTGGCAAGTAAGATTAGCGACCTATAATATTCGAAACGCTGCAATAAGGGAAATCCCTAGGAAGGGAAATCCCTAAGCTTCGCCGCCGATGTGTGTTCGCAACGCTCGCCTCGGAGAGGAGGGTTAGGGTATGCTAATACAGCATTTACCAAGCTGTATTCGTCTTACCTGCGCTGGCCCCCGGCCTGACGTCAAAGCTAGGAGAGTTTCCTTGTGAACCTAATGAAATCAAAGTGGCGTGGCCGTTCGTCCGTCTCCCTCACGGTCTTATTCATGCTGGCGGCGATCATCGCCGCCGGCGTCTTCCTGCGCGCTCAAGCCCTGCTCGGTACCGAGGTGAGCGAGCCGCTGCAAGCCGAGGCCGCCGAGGCCTATGCGCTTGCACAAACCCTCAGTAGCCAAGGCGCCTATCAGGTGCTCGTGGCCCCCTTCGACAGCAGCAGCGAAGCGGCGGCGACTGGCGGCGAAGCCTTGGGCAGCCTGGGCTACCCGCTCTTTCTCTCCCTGTTCGCAACGCCCGAGGCCACGGCAAATAGCCTCACTGCGGCCGTGATTGCCCAACTGGTCCTCGGCGCTTTGGCGATCCTGCTGGTGTTCATGCTGGGGACGCGCCTGATGGATCCGCACTGGGGCCTGATCATCGCGTTCTTGACCGCCGTGAGCCCGTTTTTGGTCAATGTCAGCCTGTATCTGGTGGGCGCGACCCTGCTCCTGGTCACCTTGATCCTTTATCTGATGACAGCGACAAAGCTCGGCGAGCGCGGCGCGATGCTGCGCACCTTCGTCGCAGCCGCCTTACTGGGCGTGGTGGCGTTGGTCGATCCAACCTACCAGTTCTTGATCCTACCCTGGGTGCTCTTGCTCTTCGTGACAGGGCGCACGAGCGCGTCGAAGATCGTGCTTCCGCTCGCCGCCGTGCTCGGCTTCGCGCTGGTCTTTGGACCCTGGATCGCACGCAATCAGAATGTCATCGATGCGCCCATCGACGCGGCGCCGATCGCCACCAGCATCCAGCAAGGGATGCCGCCTGCGGATGCAGCCAACGCAACGATGGCCGCTCAGGGCGCCGACAGCCCAAGTGTGATCGCCGCCCTGGGCCGGCTCGGCGGAGGCTTGATCAAAGATCCGATTGGGTTCCTGAGCTGGTACTTTGTCGAGAAGCCACAGAGGCTCTGGTCCTTCGGTCAACCGACCAGCGCCGAGCAAAGTTTTGTCTACCCGGTCTCGCAGACGCCCTACGCCGAAAATCCTCTCTTCCTGACGAGCGAGGAGTTCATGGGCATCCTGCATGGCCCGCTGTTGCTGATTGGCGCCATCGGCATGATCTTCGTCTGGCTGCCCTTCGCCGGACGCCGCTTGACGCCCAGCCAGCGTATCGGCTTGCGCAGCATCAGCCTGGTGCTGATCTACGCGACCCTGGCACACCTGTTCGGGGCTGCCGAGCCGCATTATGCAACGCCGTTGCTACCGCTGGTGTTCGTGATGGCGCTGACGCCGCTGTATATCCTCACCGCACGCCGTCTTGAGGCAGCCCCACCGAAGAAAAGCAAAACCGCACCTGAGTCCGAGGCCGAGTCGGAACAAGAAGCCGACGCCGAGACCGCCTAACCGCCTCCTGCTCAGAGCCCTTCCCAGGCGTCTCGTTCGAGACGCCTAGCCTCATCGTTCAAAGAACCGGCCCCAGTATCGCCACGGTGTTGTTGAGCAACCGGCGGTGGCGGGGCCAGTTCGCCACATCATCGGGATCGACGCGCCGCGCGCTGTCGAGGTAGTGCTGCTGGCGTTGGCGGATCTGCCGGGTCAGGTCCGGATCGTAGAGCAGGATGTTGTTTTCGTAGTTGAGGTCGAAGCTGCGCCGGTCCATGTTGGCCGAGCCGATGAGGCCGATCGCGCCGTCGAGGGTGAGCGACTTGGCATGCAGCAGGCCACCGACGTATTCATAGATGCGCACGCCGGCGCCAAGCAGGTCCGCGTAGTAGCTGCGGCTGGCGGCGGCGACGACGCGGCTATCGTTACGTTGCGGGAAGACAATCAGGGTCTCGACGCCGCGACGGGCGCTGGCGCAGAGCGCGGCCTGCAGGGATTCGTTCGGCACATAGTAGGGCGTGGTGATGACCACGCTGTGGCGGGCGCTGTAGATCAGGGCCTCGAACAGTTCGGGCATGGCCGAGTAACGCACGGTGGGCCCGGTGCCGACCACCTGCGCGCTGATGCCGGGCTCGGCGGCGGGGAGTGGGCGACGCAGTAAGGCGTCGATGTCATCATCGACATGGGCCATCCAGTCGCCGGCGAACAGGTGCTGGTTCTGACGTGCGATCGGACCCTCGAAGCGGATCGTCAGATCAACCCAGGGCGCATATTTGGCCTTGACGCGAAACTCGGGGTCGGCGCAGTTCTGACTGCCGCAGTAGGTGATCCAGTCGTCGATGACGACGATCTTGCGGTGATTGCGCAGGTCGATACGACCGCCGAGCACGCGCAGGAGCGGATTGCCGATGGGCAGCGCGCGCGCAAGCCGAACGCCAGCGGCCTGCATCGCCCGCCAGTGCGCGGAGTGGATCATCGCGCGCGAGCCGAGATCATCGGCCATGGCGCGGCAGATGACACCACGCGCGGCGGCGCGCATCAGCGCCTGGGCCACCTTGAGGCCGTTGCGATCAGTCAGCCAAATGTAGAACAGCAGATGGACGTGGTCCTGGGCGGCGTCGATGTCGGCGACCAGCGCCTCGATGACGGCGTTAGACTCCGGCGGAATCTGCGCGCGGTTACCGCCGATCGGCTCGAACCCGCTGATAGAATGACCCACCTGAAACAGGTGCCGGTAGCGTTCCGGAATATCGGCTGCGAGAGTAGGTGCATCGGCACCGGGCGCGGCCTGCAGGGTTGGCATCCGCGCCAGCACCGCGCGCATCCGCTTGGCGCGCTTGCGCCCGATATTCGTCTCGCCGAACAGCAGGTAGGCGATGATGCCGCCGATGGGCAGGGCGACGACCACCACCACCCAGGTTAGTCTCGCGCTCGGGTCGCGGTGCGGTTTGAGCAACACGCGAACGAACAGCAGCACCTGAAGCGTTAGATGCAGCGCGACGCCGAGCGCGGTGAAGAGGATGGACTCGCTGATGCCGTTCATCCGGTAAAGAGCGGTTGGCTCTTGCCCCGTGTCCGATTAGGTGAAACGGCTGAAATCCTAGCACAAGGCTTTGCCAAAATCTGCTAGGCTCGCGCGTCGCAATCCCGCGCAGTCAATCCTCATGGCCCGCCGTTCCGCTCCAACGCCATCGCGTCCAAACGCCCGCCGCCGGTCATCGTCCAGCGCCAAGCGTCAGCGCACCCGGACCCCGAAGCGCGCCAGCGGCCTGAGACGCTGGCTGGAGCGTTTCGGGGTGGTGCTGCGTCGGATGGTCATCGGGGTCGCGCTGATCTTGTCGGTGACCTATATCCCGACGTCGGTCACCGAGACCTGGCCTGCGCCCGCGCAGCAGGCGATGGAGATCATGCGCGATCTGCGCGTGCGGTTCCACGATACCGGCGCTGAGCTGATCCACAACGGTGCAGATTGGGTCAGCACCGCCAGCACCCACGTCTTCGGCGGGGTCGTACCTGAAACCCTGCTCGCCGATGTCGGTCACTGGCTGCCGGACCCCGGCGACCTGCTCGAAAATGCGCTGCGCGACCTACTTGGCGACTGGTGGCCGCAGCCGACGCTGCCGGCCGGCGGCGGCGATCTTCCGCGCGTCGCCGGCAGCTTTGCGAGCGCCCGGGATTTACTCTATGAGCGCATCCACCACGACCGTCGGCTGACGGTCTACTGCGGCTGCAAGTACAACGCGCGCCGCCAGATCGACCTCGCGAGCTGCGGGCTCCAACGCTACGCCGGCAATGAACGCGCGCGCAGGGTCGAAGCCGAGCATGTGTTCCCCGCAGCGCAATTCGGCAACTTCCGCCGCTGCTGGCGCCAGCCCGAGGCCTACCGTGCCTGCCGTCGGCCCAACGGCGAAACGGTCTCTGGGCGCGAGTGCTGTCTGCGGGTCGATGAGACCTTCGTTGCCGCGCACAACGATCTACAGAATCTGATCCCCGCTGTCGGCATGATCAACGGGTACCGACGCGACTATCGCTGGGGCGTGGTGCCTGGCGGCGAGCGCTACGGCGACTGCGACATCCGCATCGATGCCAACCGCCGGCGCGTGCAGCCACCCGATGCGTTGCGCGGCGACATTGCGCGCATCATGCTCTACATGAGCGAGACCTATGGATTTCGGCTCTCACGTCAGGACGAGCGGTTGTTCAAGGCCTGGAACGCCCTCGATCCGCCGGATGCGTGGGAGCGGCGCCGACAGGCGCGGATCGCGCGCCTGCAGGGCAGGGAGAATCGGTATGTGGTTCGCCATGACGCACGGGCGCAAGAGATGGCGCAAGTGCGTTCGAGTGACGGCAACGCTGACTGAGGATGCGACTTGACGAGGCGCCGGATTACCGCTCGGCGTCGTTCGCGGCGCTGGTGCTATCCTCCTGCACCGTCATCAGGTAGATCTCGACCCGGCGATTCTGGCGCCGGCCCGCCGGCGTCGCGTTATCGGCGATGGGTTGCGTGGAGCCAGCACCCTGCGCGATCACCCGCTCGGCGGCCAGCCCGCGCTCGATCAGCGCCTGACGCACCGCCTCGGCGCGTTGCTGGGAGAGCGGTTGATTGATCTCCGGACCCCCAAGGCTGTCGGTATGGCCTTCGATGCGGGCGTTGAGTTCGGGGCGGTCCTCGAGCCGCGCCGCGACGCGATCGAGCGTCGGTAGGTCGGTCGTCGGCAAGGTCGCGCTGGCGCTGGCGAAACTGAGTTCATCACTGCCAAGATCGACGCGGATGCCTTTTGCGGTCAGCTGTCCGCCGATCTCCTCGGCGTCCGCCTGCGAAACGCCTCGGTGAGCGCTCGGTTGCTCGGCTTTGGCTTCAGCCTCGGCAAGGGCCGACTCGGTGGTTTCCAACTCATCGCGCAGCGTGGCTATCTCGGCGCGCTCGTTCTCAAGGGCTTCGGTGAGTTCGGCAATTCGGGCCTCGGTTTCGAGCGCCAGCGCATCGCGTTCCTCGCGGGCGATGGCGAGCTGTTGTTGCAGTCGTTCGTGTTCTTCCCCCGCAGCCTCGGCGTCGGACTGAGCCGTTTTGGCGGTTTCCAGCGCATCGCGCAGTGTCGCCATCTCCGCGCGCTCGTTTTCGAGCGCCTCGGTGAGTTCGGCGACTCGGGTCTCGGTCTCGAGCACCAGCGCATCGCGCTCCTCGCGGGCGATGGCGAGCTGTCGTTCCAAGCGCGCGTGCGCTTCAATCGACATCTCCTCGGCTTCCGATGAGGCGATGCTGTCAGCGTGGAACGCCATGCTCGCGATGGCGACGGTAACGGTTGCGATGACGGTGAGCATCAATGGACGGAGACTGTAGTGGGCAGCGATCATCATTCCCCCTGCGGCCTAACGACGAAACGTCGGTTGTGCATGACATGGCGCGAGCGAAGCGGCAAACGGCCAACCTCTGGGCGTTGGTCGGTTCGCTCCGGGGCGATTGTAGACGCTTCGCCGTCATTTGGCCCGTGCCCGCCTTCCATGGCGCATGGATTACAGATCGATGCGGATCTTGTCCGGGGTCAGCATCAGACCTGTCTGGTCGGTGGTACCAATCACCTGGGCGCGCAGTCGCTCGGTCATTGGGAAGACGTCAAAGAAGATGACATCGACATGGGTCAGGCGCTCGGGGTCGGCACACTCGAAGCTGTAGTCTACATGGGCATCGGCATGATGATCGTCGTGGTCGTGGTCGTGGTCGTGGTCGTGGTCGTGCTTGGGTTCTTCCAGGGTCAGGCGCACCTGCGCTGACGTCAGATCGCAGCCGGCCTCGGGGTTGATCCGGAACAGCTTGGCGCCATCGCCGAGCAATGCGCGGGCGTCCTCGACGGCGGCGCGCTGAGCGTCAGTGCGGGGCGGATGCTCGAAGCCGAACAGGTTCATCGTCGGGCTGTCGAGTTCAATCAGCAGGCGATCATCCTCGAGCGCTAAGTTCAGTGTTGACTTGCCATGGATATGCACGCCATGGGCGCGGCGTACCTGTGAGTCATCATCGTCTGCGGATGCATGCGGATGGGCCCACGCGGGAGCGGCGCATGCGAGTCCGAGGCCAAAACCGATGAGAGCAGTGGCAAGAACGCCTCTTGGGGCAAACGTTGGGGATGGGGTCGAGGCAGGGGTCGAGACAGAAAACGCTGTGGTGGACATAGTCGAGATCTCCGGTGATGAGGGTGGCCTGACCAAGTTGCAGGCGTTGCTTGACTCTCTTCAATCCTAGGGCGAGCGGTCGTCGAGATTGCGCAGCTGCGTATCGAGGGCATCCTTGCCGTTTTTTAGCGCTTGTAGCCGAGCGCGTAAAGCCTCGAGTTCGGAGGCCGGCCCGACCGAGTCGTCCGATCGGACCGGGCGTGGCCCGCCGTTGTCGTCGAGCTGGGCGCGGACCTCGAACTGAGCGCGGAACAGCTCCAGCCCATGCCGCACGAAGGCGCGTCCCTCGGGGTCGAGCGTGGCAAGGACTGGATCGACCTCGGGTGGCACGCGGTTCTGGAGGCGCTCGAACAGGGCGATCAAGGCTGCGCCGCGCAACCAATCCACCTCGCCTGCGGCCTGGGCCCGCTGCATGCGCGGGGCTTGCAGCTCGATGATCGGTTGCGCATTGGTATTGAGCGGGGCGTCGGCGAACAGCTCGCGGGCCGCGCCTAGGTTGCCGCCATAGTAAAGCAAGAGCGGCGGCAGGCTCAGGTTGGGGGAGGCGCGCTCGGCGGTCGAGACGTTTTTTGTCTCGAGTGCCGCCATGCGCGTGGCGATCGCCTCCGCATCGAGCGCCATCGGCTCGGTGTGGCCGACTAGGGCGACGATCGGGCCATTGGGCAGGAAGTCGCCCCGCCAGAGGGTGGCGTGCGGGAAGGCTTCGAGGAAGGTGCGCACGATGCTCGCGAACAGGGGTTCCGAGATCTGGTAGAGCGGAATCCATTGGGCAAACAGCCCGCCTGCGGCTAAGCGCGCGCGCACCGCGCGGAAATGCTCCAGGCTGTAGAGTCCGCCGACTCCGGCCTTCCAGGGGATGAAGAGATCGCCGACGATCACATCATAGCGTTCGTGGCTGGCGGCCAGGTGGTGGCGGCCGTCCTCGGTCAGAATGCGGACCCGCTCA
>PWTO01000017.1 GCA_003562815.1 Chromatiaceae bacterium
CGGGCGGCGGCTCCGGGTCGCAGCTGGTCCACTGCCGGTCTGGGCGGCCGCCTGGCGCTCGCGCTGGCGCCGGTCGTGCGCCTGTTGGACGATGCGCCGCTTGAGGTCGCCGATCGTCTCCTCGATATCGAACTGCCGCGCGATGAGCTTCTTCAGCCCGGCGAGGTCTTCGGCCACCTCGACGCTGAGGTGCTGCAGCCCTTCCAGCGTGCTGCTGTGCTCCTCGGCGGTGAAGTCGGCCCATTCCGGCAGGAGCTGGAGCTCCTTCTCGGCGGCGCGCAGGCGCTGCGCTTGGGCCGTTGCCATCTTGCCGACGGCCGCTGCGATCTGCGTTTCGAGCCTGGTTCGCTGGCTGTCGAGGTCGGCCTTGTGGCGGAAGAATTCCGTCTGCCCCAGTCGCTCCTTCACCGCGGCCAGGTCATCGGCGACGGCCTCGCGCAGCTCGCCCGGTGTGCCGGTGGTCGGCAGCTCCGCCACTGCGCGGGCGATGTCGCGCAAATCGCCCACCGTCTCACCGAGGCCCTTGTCGAAGGCAAGGTTTGCGGCTCGCCCCCACTGCAGCGCATCGAAGAGAGGCGATTCCTCGGCACCGAAACGCTGCGGTGCGTCCGAAGCGTCGGAGAGGAGCAAGTCCGTCATCTGCTGGTTGGCGGAGTTCAGGGTATCGGTGCCGGGCAGGTCGAGCGCCGACAGCTTCTCGCCCAAAGGCGCGAGGCGCTGCTGCAGGGTCGGTAGCAATTTCTGCGTCGCCTTGCTGATCTCGTCCTCCAATGGGAGAACCTGGTCGCCACACAGCTCGGTCAGCCGTTCAGCTGCCCGCGCCAGCACGTCCATCGACGGCCGGTCGTGGCGAAGTGCCACGCCGATCGGCCGGAAGCTGTTGTTGGTCTTGAGCGCATCGATCGCCTGCTGGCCGTTGACGGTGACTTCGCGGCCGGCAACCTTGAGCTTGATCTCGCCGGCCACCAGCAGTGCCGCGATCAGGTAGCGGGTCGTGTCCGGCGACCAGCCGAAGGGTGGCCCCGCAAAGGCCTCCAACAAGCGCTTGCCTTCGACGGTGCCGGCGCGCTCGACATGATCACGGATGCTGACCAGCGCTTTGTGCCCGGCCTTGATGCTGGGCGTGCCGCCGCTGACCTGCACCAAGCCCAACGGGTCGAGCTGCGACGACACGGCCCGGAGATTGCCACCGGCGGCCCGCAAGAACTTTTCGGCAAGGGCGGTCGACGCGCGCTCGGCGGCTTCGGCATAGCGATCGAAGATTTGCTCGGCAGCCGTGCCGAGATGCTTGCGGCACGCGGCAGCCAGCGATTGATCAAGGGTGTTGACGGCAATCGAGCTGCCGCGGAACAGGAAGGAGCCCTGGGCCAAGCTCCGCGTCAGGAGCTGCTTCAGTTCGGTGGAAAGCTTTGCCGCCTGTTCCAGCTGGCTGGCGCAGTACTCTTTGACCTCCTGGTCCGGGTCGTTGCGGTGCAGCTCGACGATGCGGTTGCAGCGATAAATCTCCGCCGTCAGCTCGTCGGCGCCGTCGGCGGTTCGGCCGAGGAGGAAGATCGTGTTCTGTGATGACTTGTGCCGCGAATCGGCGAGGAGCCGGGTCCGCTCCGCCTCGTAGTCCGCCGGATCGATGAAGGCCACGACCGTCTGCACGGTCTCGCGTTCACCGGCCAGGGTCATCGTCTGGCCAGCCAGCGAATGGCGCAGCCCGGAGGTCACCATCAAGCTGCCGTTCAGACGAGCGCTCGGCAACGGGTCGAAAGCGTCACGCAAGGCCTCGTTGAGGAGACGTCGCTGGTCCGCTGCTCGCAGCGCGACTTGCACCCGCTCCTGCTCGACCTCGTTCAACTTCTCACTGAAGAAGCGGAGCCCGCCGTCCTTTTCCCCCAGAGGAACTGCAGGGTGCTTGCGCATGGCCTCGATCGCTTGCGTCACGGTGTCAGCCATCGAGGCCGCATCGACCGCGGGATGCATGAGGCTAGCGACGTTCTTGGCGGTGACCGGCATGTTGCCGAGGATCTGCAACACGGCGATAGTCTTGGCGACATCCTGAGTCCGCTGCTCGTCGGAAAAGGCAATACGCACCCTTTCCACAGCCTGATGAACCGACGGAAACGCCCGACGGATGTCCTTCTCCAACGCATCGTAGAGGGTGACGGTCGTAGCGAGCCAACCGACCTGATGGTCGGCAACGGGCGGTCGTCCACCAGTCTGCTCGATCAGGATATCCTGAACCACCTTGATCGCCGAGCGCAGCCCGATGCCGCCAGTCGACTTGGCAAGCGCCCCGAGAAGATGCAAAAGAATGTCGAAATGCGCAGGTAGGAACGGATACAGATCGATGAACGACTTGCGGTCAAAACTCGAGTCGTAGAATTTTGCATCGACCAGTCTTGTATTATGGCGTAGCGCCTGGCCATGACGATCAAAAAGCATACCGAGCGCCGGCTCGCCGGCTGATGATTTGCCAAGCAATCGCCGGTAGCAGATTTCTCTGATGTCGCTGGACTCCAGATCGACCGAAATGGGAAAACGGTCTTTGAGCTTGAATAGCTGCGGCGAATTAATGGCTGATCGAGGGTCGTCTTCCGTCAGTGTTTGCTGCGCGGTGCCAACGATCCAAACCTTGCCTTGGCCAATGTTCTTTAAATTCTCGGCTAAGCCCTGGAGATCCAAAATCTTGCCCTGGCTGCCGCCCACATACTGACCGATTTCGTCGATAACGAAGACAACCTGCTCCTTACCCGACACCTCGCGCACAACGTCAATCATTTCCTTCACACGATCGTCCATCAGATAGACAACGTCGCTACTTTCGGTCGAAAAAGCCTGTTCGCTTCGGAATAATGTTGGATAGAGCTGATGCGCAATTCTGGGAATCAGGCTGTCGACGACCAAAGGATCGTTTTTATAATCTTTCCATGCCTGGCCTGTCCCCTCTTCAAACAGCGCTTCGAGTTCATGCAAACGCCCATCGACGCGAAGTTTGCGTTCGAGCGCGGCAACCTTCAAGTTTCGACTATAGCCAGCATATTGCAGAACTTTATAATAGAGGACGGTCGATACCTCTGCCATTGTTGCGCCAGCGATCTGCTCACTAGCCAAATCGAGCATGACAACCGCTGCGGGAAAACGAGCTGCGACGGCAGCGAGCAGCGCCTTTGTCTGCGGCTTCTGCAGTCGATCCTGCAGATGTCGCAAAAATGGCCGGCCATCTATCTGGACACTCTGATCGAAAGCAAATCCGAGATATTTCGTGAAGGAGCTCTTGCCGGATCCATAAAAACCCGAAACCCAAACGCCTATCTCATGGCTTCCGCCAGCTTCCATGGCGGCTTGTATGTTTTCGAGAAGACGCTCTAACTGCCGCTCGATACTATCGGTGACGATGTATTCATCGATTTCACTCTTTAGCCGTTCCTCTTGCGAAGCTTGATACGAAATCACCGTTTCTATCGAGCGCTGAATACCTTTAATCGGGTCAAACAGCGAGCGTATCTGCTTCATTTCCATGATTCAGCTCCTCGACTCAATCTAACCGCCCACGTGAACTGAACGGTAATTGCCATCCTCCGGGTAGAAGCCGAGAAAACGCAGCCTCGTTTTCCCAGAGCGCACACCGGGATAAAAGAAGATTGTAGGGACA